>CAZNKW010000055.1:0-7015 GCA_964573655.1 uncultured Dehalococcoidia bacterium | reverse complement strand
CTCTCGCAGATATTGGTCACTCTATCAGCACTGCGCTCCAGATTGTGAGCCACCCATATGAGACGAGTGGCTCTGGTAATAGTCTTCGGGTCTTCTACCATAAAGGTGAGCAACTCACGGAACACCTGGTTATAGAGATGGTCTATCTCATCATCCTCAGCGGCGATTTTCCTGGCGGCATCAGCATCGTGGTGGACAAAGGCATCCAGGCTTCGGCGCAGCATGTCCTGGGTCTTTTCAGCCATACGAGGCAGGTCAATCAGCGGCTTCAGTGGCGGCTCGTCTCCTATCATTATCACGATCTTGGCTATGCCTTCGGCGTGGTCTCCAATCCGCTCCAGTTCAGTTATGACATAGAGCACGGAGATTATGATACGCAGGTCACTGGCCATAGGTTGCTGGGTGGCAATAAGCTGAATACACTTCTCCTCTATACTAAACCTTTTCTCATTTATGGCGATGTCGTCGGTGATTAGCTGATGCGCCATGATAAGGTCTCTCTTCTTGAGGGCTTCGATAGAGCGGCCGATGGCCTTCTCCACCATGCTCCCCATGACTAAAACATCGTCCTGAATCTCCCTTAACCTCTTATGGAAGGTTGTTCTTATTTCCATCGCTAAGACCTCCTTGCAGCCTCTATCCAAATCGGCCAGTAATGTAGTCCTCGGTGCGCTTGTCTTTGGGCTTGGTGAAGATTTGAGATGTAACGCCATATTCCACCAACACCCCAGCCCTGTCCTCTTCCATCATCAAGAAGGCAGCCATATCGGATACTCGTGCTGCTTGCTGCATATTGTGAGTGACAATGACTATGGTGTAATTTTCAGCCAGGCTTCTCATCAAGTCCTCGATCTTGAGGGTGGCTACCGGGTCAAGGGCACTGCAAGGTTCATCCATCAAGATTACCTCGGGTTCCACAGCCAACACTCGGGCAATACACAGGCGCTGTTGCTGCCCACCAGATAGGGCAAAGGCGGATTGGTCTAGCTTGTCCTTAACTTCCTCCCACAGCACCGCCCGATGCAGGGCTCTCTCGACGATGTCCTCCAGTTCAATTCGGTTCTTTATCCCGTGTCGCCGGGGACCAAAAGCTACATTCTCGAATACTGACATAGGAAAGGGGTTAGGCTTTTGGAATACCATGCCCACCATTTTTCTCAGCTCCACAACATCAATGGAACTGTCGTAGATGGGGACACCGTCAATCTCAACGTGTCCCTCGACTCTCGCCCCCGGGATGAGGTCGTTCATTCGGTTGAAAAGGCGAAGGAAGGATGATTTACCGCAGCCTGAGGGGCCAATCACTGCTGTAATGGCACGCCCAGGGATCTCCAGGCTAATGTCCCTCAACGCCTGAAAATCTCCGTAGTAAAGGTTTACCTTTTCTGTTCTGAGTTTTGCTCTATTGCTCTGAGCGTTTCGCTTGCTGGAGAACATGTGGTCTGTATTCATCAGCCATATCTCCGTTGACGAGTTCGCAGCCTGATGATGGTGGCCAGGACATTAAAGGATAAGACCACCACTAACAAGACTAAGGCAACGGCCCAAATCGTGTCTTTGGGCATGCCGGGGACATGGGCTGCTACGGTGTACAGGTGGTAGGCTAGAGCCATAAACTGGTCAGAAGGGGACTGAGGCAGGCCACGCATAAGGAAAGCAGCCCCTACCACTAGTATCGGCGCTGTTTCTCCAGCGGCACGGCTCATTGCCAAAACAGCTCCAGTAATTATCCCTGGTCTTGCCTGTGGCAGAATGAGGTGTCTGACCGTCTGCCATTTGGTTGCTCCGATAGCCAGACTGCCCTCTCTATATTCCCTGGGCACAGCTAATATTGCCTCCCTGGAGGTGGTAATGGTCATTGCTAGCGCCTGACAAGCTAGGGTGAGAGTAGCCGCTAGAAGCGACATGCCTAGATTCAGGGCTAGAACAAACACACCTAGCCCAAAAAGACCGTAGACAATACTGGGCACACCAGCCAGATTAATGATAGCCATATTGATAGCCCGGGTTAGCCAGTTTCTTGGGGCATATTCAGCCAGGTAGATTCCAGCCATTACCCCTATGGGTAGAGAGAAGACGAACGTGCCTAGCATAAGGTAGAAAGTACCAACGATAGCTGGGAAAATACCACCAGCCTTACCAGCTTGCGAAGGAGGTTGAGTCAGGAACTCCCAACCAATAGTGCCAGCACCACTGATGACGATTTTCAGGATAATAAGCAAGGCCGGGACAACGACAATAATAGTGGCCAGAACAAGCAGCCCAAAGGCGACACGCTGTGATAACTGACGTGATACTATTGCTCGGGTTCTCATTTCTACCTCGCAAACTTCTGCTTTTGACGCTCCAGCACCTTATCGGCAATCAGATTAACCGCCAGGGTCATAATGAATAGAATCAGACCAATAGCAAATAGTGCCTGATATTGCAGTCCACCCTTGACAGCATTGCCGATACCCGAGGCAATAGCAGCCGTCATCGGCGTCATAGGCTCTGTCGGAGAATGAGGTACTGCCAGAGCACCTCCGGCAACCATGAGGACTGTCATGGTCTCGCCGATAGCACGCCCTACCCCTAGCATAATAGCAGCAGCAACCCCAGACAGGGCTGCTGGAATAGAGACGTATTTTATCACTTCCCACCTAGTGGCACCCAAGGCATAGGCTGCCTGTCTGAACTCATCTGGAACGGCACGAAGTGCATCCTCAGAGACGCTGACGATGATGGGCAAGCTCATCAGTGACAGCATGATTCCGGCAGTCAGCCCGCAAAGCCCGGTTGGCAGGTTGAAGATACTCTGAACTAGGGGTGACAGGAGCATGAGCCCAATAAGCCCCATCACCACTGATGGAATTCCCGCTAGTAGCTCAATAAGAGGTTTCGCCGTTTCCCTCACTCTGGGTGTGGCTACTTCTGCCAGGTAGGCAGCACAGCCAACACCAACGGGCACAGCAATAGCTGTGGCGACAAGGGTAACCATGAGTGTAGACACAAAGAAGGGCATTATGCCGAAGGTGGGTGGCTCTGAGACAGGGTACCATTTGGTGCCAAAAAAGAACTCCCAGGGAGGAGTGTGAAAGAAAATGGGCACGCCTTCTTTTAAGAGCAGAACCACAATGCCCAGGAGGACAGCTATGGCCAGTAGGCCGGTCAGAAAGACCCAGCCCTCAATAATCCTTTCTCCAAAACGCCATCGCCGCCGCAGGTTCTTTTCCAGACCTTCGGCGGCAGCGGCTGAAGCGCTCTGCTTCGTCACTGTTGTCATGCTTCCTTTGTTTTCATCTGCCCCAAGTAAAGCGGGTATCTCTTACACACCCTAGGGCAGCGGCACGTACCCGACTTCGATTACCTTTGCCTGGCCTTCCGCTGACAGGCAGTAATCGGGGGAAGATCTATCTTCTCTTTGAGAAGTCCTGGGTTGGCCTAGCCGAGATAGGTACCCAGGAAGTACGGCCATACCACGATGCCTAGGATGATCTTCCACCAGACTAGGTGGGCGAAGCCTATGCTGAACAGCCAGCCGGCAAACCAGAAACCCCCTCCGATAGACGCTCCCTTCATACTCACCTCCTAGACAGCCTGTAAACTGTTGCCGCTGACTGTGGGCAGTGTCTCAGGCAATTCTCTCGTGTCGATGTACGACGCAGGCGTGGATTTCTACAAAGCCTGCTCCCTGAGGGTGAATGGCGGATACTCATCTGTCGTTAGCAAGGCAGCATATGCCAAGACCCTCAATGCCCACCGCATCACTCCGACCACGAAGTCGAATAGTCCCTTCGGATAACGACCGGTGAACAGAATGGCGAACCACGCTATTATCACCACGAAGATGGCAGCTATGCCCAGGAAGAAGAGGACAATGTAGTGGGGTATAGCTAATAACCACTTTACTAGCGGCAGCCACTGATTCAGGTCTTTCTTGGCATCCGGATACGGTATCTCGATATGGACTGCTTGGTCTTCGTCTGTTGACGGGTACTCGTCTCTCAGCAAGGCCAGGTAGGCTGCCACCCGTGTGCTGAACTTGGTCAAAGCAATGTTCCAGTCAAACCACCAGCGGGGGTACTTCTGCTTGAAGACCAGCATGACCATGGTAGCCAGGAACAGCACTCCACCGGCGGAGAACATGACTGCCCATCCCTGGTCCTCTCCCCACCTGAAAGCCGAGCCATTGACCAAACACAGGAGGATGGCTATGGGGATGATAGTAATGACACGGAAGAACGAAGTCAGCCGGTTTAACCCGCGGTCAGGATAGTCAACCGATAGGCTCGCCGGGTATAGTTTCTTGCCCTCAGCCATCAAGGCACCTCCTCTTTTGTTTTCATCCACCCCAAACAGAGCGGGTATGTCTTACATTGCCTAGGGCAGCGGCACGTACCCGACTTCAATTACCTTTGCCTGGCCTTCCTCTGACAGACAGTAATCAATGAACTCCTTGACCATACCTTCGGGTTCACCGTCGGTGTAGTACAGCAGTGGTCGAGAAATGGGATAGGTTCCGTCCAGTGCCGTCTCCACGCTGGGCAGGACTGCCGGGTCATCTGCTGTCCTCTTGATTGCCAAAGGCTTCACATCGTCAGTGACATAGCCCAGGCCAGGATAGAAGATGGCATTGGCATTCCCAGCCACCTCAGACACCCCCTCTTGGGTGGAGGGCAGGAACAGCACTTGCGAACCGTACTCCAGACTCTTGTCCTCTGTCGGTAGACCTAGCATCTGGACCACATGCTCCTTGAAGAACACATGGGTCCCTGAGTTGGTGTCTCGCGAGAGGGCCACTATGGGGGCATCATTGCCGCCAACTTCGCTCCAGTTGGTTATTTGATTGGTGTAGATGGCTGAAAGCTGCGCTATGGTCAACACGGATACCGGGTTGGATGGATGAACCACCACGGACAGAGCATCCGTAGCCACTTGAATCTCGTAGGGCTCCACTCCGTTGGCTTCAGCTTGCTCAATCTCTGATGACTTCATCTTTCGAGAAGCCTGGCAGATATCAGTGGTGCCATCGATGAGTGCGGCAATGCCCACGCCTGAGCCCGGACCACTGACGGCAATGCTAACGTCATGCGTTTTCATGAACTCTTCTGCCCACACCGATGATAGTGGAGTCACTGTATTCGACCCGATAATGCTGATGGTGCTTTCGCTAGCACAGCCAGCGAGAGCCACTGCTAGCGCCAGTAGACCTGCTATAGGCAGTAGCAACCATCTCTTCATTCTCCTAATACGCACGTTTCCTCCTAGTAATATAACGTTTTTATTGAAGCGATGCCACCGTGCCGGTCATGGTCGGCGGCGTAGCGCCCTGGTCTTCAAGCACTTCAGGGTGCTCAAACAAAAGCCGAAGGATGGCCTCGGCAGTGGCCAGGTTAGTCGCTAGAGGAACGTTGTGCACATCGCAGACCCGGAGCAGTGCTGATACGTCTGGCTCATGGGGGTGCGCTGTTAAGGGGTCGCGCAGGAAGATGACTGCTCTGACGTCACCATCAGCCACTAGCGCCCCGATCTGCTGGTCACCGCCTTCTGGCCCACTTCTCATCAGCGTGACTGGCAGCCCGATCCTATCTTGAATGAACCGCCCCGTGGTTGCGGTAGCAACCAGACTAAGCTTGGCCAGTTCCTCCCGGTGTGCTTGCACCAGGAAGGCCATGTCGGCTTTCTTTGAGTCATGGGCAATCAAAGCTAGGGCAAATCTATCCATATGGCACCATCTCACCTCCCTTCTTGCTATCATTTTCGATGGAGACCGTGATAATATGAATCCTCCAATACTTTAGATGAGCTGGCCTTACAGTTCGCCTTCTGGATATACCGGCAGGCATAGTAAGAGTGACAGACGCCGCCAAGGAAACGTGTTGGAAGCCAGCAGTTGACTGCTAACTCTTCCGCAGTGACCTGGAACTCCGTCTGGTGAATCTGGCCTTTTTCATCGAAATGAACGATGCCTAGTTTGGGCATTATTCTTCCTCTCCCTGCCATAACTCATCGATCAGCTTCTTCACTCTGGTCTTGATTTCCTCTCTAACCTCCCTCACCTTCTTCATGGGCTTTCCTTCCGGGTCTTCGATTTGCCATTCTTCAGTAGGGACGAAAGTGGCAGGGCAGATGCCTTCCACTCCACAGCCCATGGTAACTACCTTGTCAGCATCGTCCACCATCTCTGGGGTGAGCCTCTTGGGGTGCTGGGTGCTGATGTCTATTCCCACCTCTCTCATAGCTTTCGCCACAGCCGGGTTAACATGGCTTGCCGGCTGAGTTCCAGCCGAAAAAGCCTTTGCCTTCCCTGCGGCATAGTGATTGAATAGGGCTTCCGCCATCTGGCTGCGACCTGAGTTATGGACACAGACAAACAAAACTTTCTTCATAGCCTTGTCGGTATAAAACGAGCCTTAAACAAACTGTTCATCCTACCTCAAGCATAACAGAGGATGTTTAAGGTCTGTTTAAGGCTTTGTTAAGAGAAGGTTAAATTTTATTTAGGATTTGATTAAGGCTTGGCCGCTAGAGGCAAAGTAAAATGGAAGGTGGAGCCTTTTCCTTCGATGCTCTCTGCCCAGATCCTGCCGCCATGGGCTTCGATGATGTGTTTGGCTATTGCCAGACCGAGGCCCGTGCCGCTGCTAGTCCGCGCCCTGTCAACCTTGTAGAAGCGCTCGAAGATACGAGGTAAGTCGTCAGCGGGAATCCCCACTCCGGTATCCGCTACCGAGACCAGGATGCTATTCCCTTCAGTTTTGGCGGAGATGTCAATTTTACCACCGGGCGGAGTGAACTTGATGGCGTTGTGAATTAGGTTGACCAGGACCTGCTCCACTCTATCTCTATCGGCTAGAGCCTGAGGTAACGGGGAGGGGATGGCGATATTCAGACTCAGCCCTGCTCTATCAGCTTGCGCCTTGAGCCTACTTGTGGCCTGCTCAATTGCCTCAGCCATATCGAAAGGCTTTTTCTGCAAGGGGGCTTCACCGCTTTCAATACGTGATAGCTCCCCCAGTTCCTGCACCATCTG
>CAZNKW010000054.1:3059-7074 GCA_964573655.1 uncultured Dehalococcoidia bacterium | reverse complement strand
CTTCGGCTACGGCGGGGGGCAGACTTCGCTTTTTCAGCCACTTGGCGGTCAGCCCGGTAGTCTGGAGCGGTAATCTCCCAAACCAGGCTGAGGCGCGGGTCTACCATCCGGGAGCTAATACGGGTCTCGATTTTCTCCTCCAGGTCCTCCTGAGAACCGGACATAGTGATTACGGTAGGTAGACGGGCATTATATCGATAATTGATGAGCTGGTAAAGCTTCTCCTGAGCCCAAAGGGTGCTGCTATGCTCTCCAAAGTCATCCAGGACAAGAAGGGGGGCGCTCTTTACCCTTTCAAAGAGCTCATCATAGGTGATCTTGCTTTCAGGGCTGAAGGTAGACCTAAGGTGATCCAGAAAGTCAGGGACGATAATAAAGGAGACTGGCTTGCCCCTTCGCACTTGGTAGTTGGCAATGGCGGCAGCCAGATGGGTCTTACCACAGCCATACTCCCCAAGAAATACCAGCCAGCCCTCCGGTGATTCGGCAAAGCTAAGGGCTTTGTGGAAGGCCTCCTCTAGGTTCTGGCGTTGCTCCAGGGGAAGGTTTGCTCTTTTGGAATCGAAGTTATCAAAGGTCATACTACTGAGTAATTTGAGCCCTAGGACGCCTGAGTAATCAAGGATAGGGGGTTTCTTCTCCTCCAAGAGGAATATCTGGGAAAGGCTGGGGTCAGTTAAGCGGGTGCGCCATCGCTCCTCCAGTTCCTCCAAGGAAGTGCCAGCACTTATATTTACCACCGTAGGCAATTGGGCGTTAAAGCGATGGTTAATGAGCTGAAACAATTTCTCCCCCGCCCAAGGGGTGCTAGTTTGGGTGCCCAGGTCGTCCAGGATGAGAAGAGGGGCGTCCTGCACCTGCTCAAAGAGGTCGTCATAGGAAATGTCGCTGCTGGGGCTGAAAGTGGAGCGCAAGTGGTCCAGGAGGTCAGGGACACCAATGAAGAAAGCCGGATAGCCTTGCTGGAGACGGTAATTGGCAATAGCAGCAGCTAGATGGGTCTTGCCGCAGCCACTGGGTCCCATGAATACTAGCCATCCTTGAGGGTTTTGGGCAAAGGAAGTGGCTGCTCGGTAAGCCAGAATAAATTTCTCTTGATTTTGGGGCTCACTGCTCCTGCCCTGCAATATCAAGTTATCGAAGGTGAGACGGGTTAAGGTGCCTAAGTTACTATAGCGCTGCAGCCGGGCCAGACGGTTCTCCTCCAATTCCTTTCGAGTGCACTGACAAGGTACTATCTGGGTATAATCCACCTGACCTGAAGGCAGCCGGGGGTGGACAAACCCCGCTCCCTTACAGCGAGGACAAGGCGGAGGCTCCTCTGGTGGCTCAGCGCCTGACCAGGTGTCCGTACCTTCCCTTGAGGCCAGGAGCTTTCTCCTTTTTAAAATCTCTCCTAAACTCTCCACTTTCCTTACCCTCTGAGGACCAACGCTCCAGAATGCGGGCGATATATCTCCAACTGCGTTTGTTTAGGCTGACAGCTTCCTTAAAGGCCTCCTCTATCCAAGAAACAGGATAGAGCTTTTCTGCCTCCTTTAGCTCCTCAGCGATCATGGGGGTGAGCAGACCAATATTCTGCTCATATAGGGCAAAGATGTTGGCTTCTTCTTCTTTTATATAGGGCGGGGGCTGAGGCAAGGCACCCAAAGAGAGTTCGCCACTTTGCAGCTTAGCGATAGCCCTTCTACTAGCCTCGTTATTGATAAAGTAAAGCTTTGGTGACTCCCCTTCCTTTTCCGGCACCAGGTGTAAAAGGACACCCCGCTTTACAGCCGACTCCAGGGCACTGCCCAACACCTCAGCCGGGCTGCCGTTCCCCCCTATCCCCTCCACCAGGGTCTTATCACCTATAAGCTCCTTATAGGTAACGAACTTGAGAGCACCTCGCTTTTGATACAGTCGCCAGAAGATGTGGAGGATTAACTTCAGCTCTGCCAGGCTATCTATTTGGGGGAGTAGCCCAGTAAAGAAGAGGTTAGGGAGAGGGGTGAAACTTGATTTAGCCGGGAAACCGAGGAAGGGTTGGTTGTTCAATCTCCTGCTCCGGAATGTAATTTTCAAACTTAGCAAAATCCTGTAGAAAGCGCAAATTCCTTTGCCCTATGGGTCCATTGCGATGCTTGGCTACTATGATATTGGCAATCCCCTTGGGATAGGGCCTATCAGGGTTACTTCTCTCCCAGGCCTCTGGAGTATAATATACCTCGTCTCGATGGATGAACAGAACTACATCGGCGTCTTGCTCAATGCTGCCGCTCTCCCTCAGGTCGGAGAGCAAGGGGATATGAGAGGGGCGTAACTCTGCTGCTCTGCTTAATTGGGATACCGCAAGGACAGGAGTATCTAGCTCACGAGCCATGGCTTTGAGAGAGCGGGAGATTTCGCTGATCTCCTGGACTTTGCTCTCTATCCGGCCATCTCCTCGGATTAACTGTAAGTAATCTACGATGATAAGGTCAATGCCCCGCTCATAGTTCAGGCGGCGTGCCTTACTCCGCATCTCTACTACTTTGAGGGCTGGTGAATCGTCTACATAGATTGGCGCCTCAGCGAGAACCCCAGCGGCCTCCATGATTCTCTTTTCCTCTACTGCATTGTAGCGTCCCAACCTAACTCGCTTGGAATCTACCCCTGCCTCACTGGAGAGGAGGCGCTGCACCAGTTGCTCCTTGGCCATCTCCAGGCTAAAGATGGCTACATTAGCCTTCTGCTCTATGGCAGCATTCCTGGCAATGCTCAGTGCCAAGCTTGATTTCCCTAGACTTGGCCTGGCTCCCAAAACAATCATATCGGAGCGCTGCAAGCCGCCCAGGAGTTCGTCCAGGGCAAAAAAGCCACTGAGCACATGGGAGGGGTGACCTTCCACAGGCGGCGGAGCGGCAAAACCACTCTCCTCAAAGTATTGCTCCAGAACGCGGCGAATGTGAACAAAGTCACGAGGGCTTTCACCACGGCGTATTCTGAACAGGATATCCTCTGCTTTATCTAGGGCAGCATCCACATCAGGCCCTGCTTCATAGCCTATGGCAGCAATTTGTCCCGCAGCACTGATAATTCGGCGCATCACCGCTAAGCGGTGCACAATCTGCGCATAATACTCAACATGAACGGAAGTAGGCAGCACTGAGATAAGGTGGCTCAAATAAGCTGCGCCGCCTATCTCCTCTAGCTTTCCTTGCCTGGTCAGCTCCTGAGCCACTGTAATTTGATTGATGGCCTCATTTCGCTCATAAAGGGAAAGGCAGGCCTCGTAGAGCCACTGATTTTTCTCGCGGTAGAAAGCCTCCGGCTTAAGGAAGATAGTAGTTTTGAGGATTGCCTCAGGGTCAACAAGCAAGGAGCCGATTACCGCCTCTTCAGCCTCAATATTATGAGGTGGCAACCTTTCAATATCGGCCACTATTCCTCCCTAGTGACAATAACCTTTATCTTAGGTGCTAGGTCTTGGCTTAACCTCACGGTCACCTCATACTCTCCTAACTGGCGGATAGGTTCCTCTAGCTCTATTTTTTCCCTGGCAATATCCAGCCCAGTTAATTGGCTTAGCTCCCGAGCAACATCACTGTCTCTAACGGAGCCATAAAGGCGGTCTTCGCTACTCGCCTTTTCCTTAAAGGTGATGAGGAGCCCCTCAAGTTGCTGAGCTAGCTTGGTGATTTCGGCAGCAAAGCGCTGCTCCTTTTCCTTCTCTTTCTGAAGCTGCGCCTCTGCTGCCTTGAGGGCTGAGGGGGTAGCCAGCAAGGCGAGCTTCTTAGGGAGAAGGAAGTTTCTTCCATAGCCATCAGCTACCTCTTTTACTTCCCCCGCCCGGCCTACATTGGCTACATCTTTGAGGAGAACTATCTTCATTTAGAAATATTATACCCTGCAGCACCAAAAAGCAAAAGCTTTTTCAGAATGTCAGAATTTTTGTTTCTCAGCGGTTAAATTCAAGTCTGGTGATAGGCTAGAAATCTCTTCTTCCTTTCGCTATAATGGCATTGCTTTGAAGAAAACGGAGCTAAAGAAGCTG
>CAZNKW010000054.1:0-2959 GCA_964573655.1 uncultured Dehalococcoidia bacterium | reverse complement strand
GGCACTCCTGGTGAGGAACTCCATGGTTGTAAGGCGATTATGGTAGAGAGGGGAGGATTCGCTGAAGTGGATGTGGCCATGATGATACACCCAGGGACAAGAGATATTGTTACCCCTCCAGCATTGGCTTGCTCGTCTTTAGAGGTAGAGTTTTTTGGTAAGGCAGCTCATGCCGCAGCCTGTCCTGACGAGGGCATCAATGCTTTAGAGGCTTTGATTCTGGCTTTCAATAACATCAATTCACTGCGACAGCAGGTTAGAGAGAGGAGCCGCATTCACGGGATCATTACCGATGGTGGCGAAGCAGCTAATATCGTTCCCGCTTATACTAAAGCCATCTTCCTGGTGCGGGCTGAAGATGAGGAATACCTTGGTGAGCTAAAGAAAAGGTTCTTAGACTGCTTTAGCGCTGCTTCTCTGGCTACCGGGGCTCGCCTCGAATATCGCTGGGGGGAGGTAAGCTATGCCCCACTATGGAATAACTCCGCCTTAGCCCAGCTTTTCAGTCAGAATATGGAGACCTTAGGACGAAAGACTCGTCCTCCCGACCCTCGGCAAGGATGTGGCAGCACTGATATGGGCAATGTGAGTCAGGTTGTGCCTAGCCTTCAACCCTTTGTGGCTATTGCCTCCCCTGGGGCCTCAGAACATTCGCCAGAATTTGCCCTTGCTGCTGCCTCTGAAGCAGGTCATCAGGGGTTGCTAGATGGGGCAAAGGCTCTCGCCCTTACTGGGGTTGACCTTCTTGCTAACCAGAGGGCGTTAGCCAGAGTTAAGGAAGAGTTTATGAAGCAGAAGACAATTGAGGGGGGCTTGCCATAGAGTAAATCTCGGATTATACTAAACAAAAATATTGGGTGAAACTAGAAAGGGAGGTTGAAAATGATTATGCGTTGGCTGGCCTGTTCAGCGGGGAGCGTGCATATTGTTGGGCCTTGCCCTGAATGCTATACCAAAGAAGGGGGTTTGATTATGGGCACAGTCACCCTCACCTATAGTGGGAGGGTAACAGCGAAGTGCCTCGATTGCAACAAGGCCGTCGATTATTATGTTGACGCCAACGAGGAGAAGATTTGGAGGTTGGACCCCGTAGAAGCGAAGGGGATGCGGATAGAAGCTTCTCCGGCAACAAAATAAATAAAAGGACAGCAAATCCTTTCGCCTTTGTTCTACTACAAATAGGGAAGACCTTTTGAGCATACGGAGGGGGGTAATAGCCTCCCCAGCCACAAAGATAGTGCTTACCTGAGGTCCCTCTGAGGTAAGAGTTGAGCGTTTTCACTAAAGATAACCTTTTGGCCTTTAATTTCCCTAGTGATGAGTAAGTGACGTGGACATTTATTTGGGCATCGATGTTGGCTCAGTGACTACCAAATTTGCTGCGCTGGATAAAGATAGTCAGCTTGCCAGTTCTATTTATTTGCGTACTCAGGGCAAACCCATTGCTATGATACAACAAGGGCTGAGAAAGATGAGGGAGGAGCTACCCCCAGGTATTGTAGTCCGAGGTATGGGCGCTACAGGGAGTGCTCGCTATCTAATTGGGGTCATTGTTGGGGCCGATGTGATCAAGAATGAGATTACCAGTCAAGTTGTAGCTACCTTACGATATGTCCCCGAAGCGCAGACGATCATTGAAATTGGAGGGCAGGATAGCAAGATCATCATTTTGCGGCAGGGGATAGTGATTGGCTTTGGCATGAACACCGTTTGTGCTGCCGGCACCGGTAGCTTTCTCGACCATCAAGCTTTGCGCCTCAATGTGAATATCGAAGAGTTCGGGCAACGAGCGCTCCAGAGCAAGAACCCGGTGCGTATTGCCGGACAGTGCACTGTTTTCGCCGAGTCAGACATGATTTATAAGCAACAGATAGGTCATTCTATAGAGGATATCCTCTATGGTTTATGTCAAGCGTTAGTGCGGAATTACCTTAATAACCTCGGTTTAGGAAAGGATATCCTGCCTCCGGTAGTCTTTCAAGGAGGGGTTGCCTTTAATCAGGGTATTGTTAGAGCCTTGAAGGAGAGCCTGGCAACGGAGGTGATTGTCCCTCCTCATCATGAGGTAATGGGGGCTATAGGGGCAGCCCTTCTCGCCAAAGAGGAGGTAGAAAGAGGCAACGGAACGAAGTTTAAAGGCTTTGGGATAAGTGAAGCCGACTATCATACCTCATCTTTTGAGTGTAAAGCCTGCCCCAATCTTTGTGAGATTGCCCAAATCTCCCTTAACGGGAGGGTCCTCGCTCGCTGGGGAGGTCGCTGTGACCTTTGGGAGAGGATGCCAGCTAGCTAGGGGAAAAACGTGGCTAAGATTCTTGCTTCCCTTGGGGTGAGAGTTAAGACAGGAGGAAGTTTTGACCCCCCAGCCCTCGATTCAGGTTACCGTCTTTGACAATAGCCAAGGTGAGAAATGTGAAGGCCGCTGCGGTTTAGATTTTTCCGCACCAGGGGCAATCGAGTCTATTACCGAGCTTCTAGACAAGCTTTATAGGGGGAGAGTGCAACTGAAATACCTCGACCTGGCCGAACCCTCCATTAGCAGTGCACACCCAGAGATTGTGGAAAAGGTGAGAGTGGAGAACCTATCCTTGCCTTTATTATTAATCAATGGCAAGCTGAGGATATCGGGTTATTTTGATATCCGCTTACTTCAAAATGCGATTCAAATCGAAATGGAGACAGGGCGTGAATGAGAAAACTCGCCTTATGATAGGGTGCATTTGTTTCCGTCACTTGGCCGGGTGATAGTCTGGCAGACTCCACACCTATTCCTATTGAGGGGGAGAGGGATGGAAAAGGGCCTCTAAACAGCCCTGATTTTGAAGATTAAAATCAAAATGATTATCTCCCTGTTTGAAAGCGATTAGGACTCACAAATAGACAATGGCTATGAAGGCTTGATGTAATCCTATTTTGCCTTATAAACCGGCTTCCTCTTCTCAGCGAAAGCCCGTGGTCC
>CAZNKW010000053.1:0-7089 GCA_964573655.1 uncultured Dehalococcoidia bacterium | reverse complement strand
AAGTACCTTGGCCAAAGCCAAGATGATCTTTTGCCTCGGTGGGGGCATGACGCCATTTTCAAGCTTACTCACGTATGCGAAGCTAATTCCTGTCCTTTGTGACAGTTCTCTTTGGGTCATGCTTTTGGCTTTTCTCAGTTCCCTCAGTCGTTGCCCAAAGGTCATCACAGTGCCCCCCAATGCTGTACATTAATCCTACCTTTGTTGAGCTGATTATCAACTGCTACCAGGCTCTATACTGATTTGTGTGGGAAAGGGTAGGGTGGTAAGAACTCCAGAGCAAAAGAAGGATAAAGAAAGGAGTCTTACCACCAGTGGCCAAGGGCCTGAGCGGGATTGACGACACAGATGCGAGTGCCATATTATCAGTACAAAGACTGAAGAGGGACGAGGATCAGGTCAGTGCGAGTTGAAATAGGAAATCCCTGGTTATACTATTGACTAGGGGCTCCGAGGATTTCGCTTAAGGAGGCGTTATGGTTGGGATAGTGTCATATGGTGCTTACATACCCTGGTACCGGCTGAGCCGGGAGGAGTTCCTCAGGGCCTGGGGCGGTTTTGCCATGCCGGGGGAGAGGAGTGTGGCCAACTACGATGAAGACAGCCTGACCATGGCGGTCGAAGCGTCCATCGACTGCCTGGCAGACACCGATGCCCGAACGGTAGACGGACTCATCTTCGCCACCACTACGGCGCCTTACAATGAGAAGCAGGGCTCGGCAATAATGGCCCTGGCCCTGGACCTGCGCCGAGATGCGCGCACCGCGGACATGACCGACTCGCTGCGGGCGGGGGCAGCTGGGATGGCCTGGGCCAGGGATGCCATCGAGGCTGGCTCACTCTCCAAGGTGCTGGTGGCGGCCTCAGACTGCCGTCTGGCGGCGCCCTCCAGCATGCTGGAGCAGGTACTGGGCGATGGGGCGGCGGCCGTGCTTCTGGGCAAGGACAAGCTTATCGCCACCATTGAGGGCAGCTACTCCATCTCCGACGAGTTTGCCGGACTGTGGCGGGCCAGCACCGATACCTTCCTGCGTACATGGGAAGACCGCATGGTGCTGGACGAGGGCTACTCCAGGATCCTTCCCGAGGCCATCGCTGGAGTGATGAAGAAGTATGGTCTGACGCCCAAAGACTTTGCTAAGCTGGTTCTGGACCTGCCAACTGATTTGAGACGTCACGGGCGAGTGGCAACCCAGACCGGATTCCAGACAGCGCAGCTTCAGGACGGCACTTCCCTCTTTCTGGGTGTAGGCGCCACCGGTGCTGCCTCTGGCATGATGGGGCTGGTAGCCGCCCTTGAGGAGGCAAAGCCCGGGGACAGGATCCTCCTTGCCTCCTATGGCAACGGTGCGGATGCCATCGTTCTGCGGGTGACCGAGGGCATATCCAGCCTGGGGCCGCGGCGGGGGATGAAGAACCATCTCGCCTCGAAGAAGATGCTGGCCAACTACGAGAAGTACCTCAAGTGGCGCAGTATGGTGGCCGAGGCGCCGCCCCAGGGGCCTGGCCGTGGCCTTATCTCTCTCTCGGCGATGCACCGAGACAGCAGGATTCTCATCGGCGGCTACGGCAAGAAATGCCTGCGGTGCGGCACGCCTCAGTTTTTCCAAGGGGGCGTCGGCTATCCACCCATCCGGGTCTGCATCGCCTGCCAGGCCAAGGACCAGTTTGAGGACTACCGCTTTGCCGGGAGAAAGGGCGTGCTCTTCAGCTTCACCCAGGATAATCTGATACCGGCTATGGATCCCCCGGCGGCGGTGGGAGTGGTGGACTTCGACGGCGGAGGACGGGCCTTTCTGGACCTGACTGACCGTGATGTGGACAAGATGGAGGTGGGGATGAAGGTGGAGCTCACCTTGCGCAAGCTATTCTTCGAACAGGGCATACACAACTATTTCTGGAAGATCAGACCAATCAGGTGCTGAGAGTAGGAGGCGCCACATGAGGGAGAGCATAAAGGACAAGGTCGCCATCATCGGGATGGGCTGCACCCGATTCGGGGAGCGCTGGGATGCCAGCGCCGGTGACATGATCGTGGAGGCAGCCAGCGAGGCTTTTGAGGATGCCGGAGTGGAACCCAAAGATATCCAGGCGGCTTGGGGAGGGACCCTGTGGACCGGATTGACTGGGATGACAGTGGGCCATGCCTTGAAGCTCCAGTTCATACCGATAACCCGGGTGGAGAACGCCTGCTGCAGCGGGACCGAGGCGTTGCGCAATGCCGCTTACGCCGTGGCCAGCGGAGTCTATGACCTAGTGCTGGCCGTAGGCTACGAGAAGATTAAAGACCTTGGGTCTCCGGGGGTTCCTATGGCGCAGGGGTCGGGCACCCCCACCCAGGTGTTCCCGCAGGCGTCAGCACCAGGGCTGTTCGCCATGCTGGCCACGCGCTATTTTGCCCGCTATGGCCTCGGCCGTGAGGAGGGGAAGACCATGCTGGCCAAGATATCGGTCAAAAGCCATGATAA
This sequence comes from uncultured Dehalococcoidia bacterium, assembly GCA_964573655.1. Classification (GTDB taxonomy): domain Bacteria; phylum Chloroflexota; class Dehalococcoidia; order UBA2247; family RBG-13-53-26; genus CAYWDP01. The sequence goes on along the minus strand of CAZNKW010000053.1, from coordinate 4,621 downwards.
CGGTTTCCTCAACCCCAAGGCTCACCTGCGGCGGAAGATCACGGTGGAGCAGGTGCTGGCGGCACCCATCATCGCCTGGCCGCTGGGCCTCTTCGATTGCTGCGGAACCAGCGATGGTGCCGCAGCTGCCATTCTTACCAGGGCCGATATGGCCAGGAGCTTCAAGGACGACCCTGTATACATAAAGGCGCTCCAGGTCGCCGTTGGTTTTGGCGCCGGTGATATGAGGACCGACTACGACTACACCCATGTCGAGGAGGCCTATCGTGCTGGCCAGGCCGCCTATGCCGAGGCAGGCGTAACCAATCCCCGCCAGCAGATCAGCATGGCTGAGGTGCATGACTGCTTCTCCATCACCGAAGCCATCGTTATGGAGGACCTGGAATTCAGCCCCAGGGGCAGAGTGAATGAGGATATCGATGCGGGAATTTTCCTCCTCACCGGAGAGCTGCCGGTGCAGCCCGATGGCGGTCTCAAGTGCTTCGGTCACCCCGTCGGCGCCAGTGGGGTGAGGATGATCTATGAGTGCTACCTCCAGCTTCGAGGCAAGGCCGGCGAGCGCCAGATCAAGAATCCCAAGCTGGGACTCACCCATAACCAGGGGGGCCAGCCGCCCAGCGCTGCGGTAGCAGTCAGCATAGTGGGGCGGGATATCGGGTAGCAAGCCACATCTCGATAGCTCTACCAAGGTGGGGGGTGGGCCTCCTGCGCCGTTCGTCCTTGTTAGGATAATTCCCCTCAGGCCCCGAATTTACCTAGCTTGAGAGCGTTGGCCAGGGCTAGGGGCATGATCTCTATCACCGGCACGCGCGGGCATGCCACACTCAGGGTACATGACTTGCGGCACATTCACGCCACTATGCTACTGAAAGCCGGAGTTCATCCCCGGGTGGTTCAGGAGCGTCTGGGACAGAGCAGTATTGCCACTACCTTGAATATCTATTCACACACGGTACCCGGGTTGCAGAAGGCGACAGCTGAACACCTTGATGCACTGTTGCCAAAGCGAGGAGAACAAGAGAAAAATGTCGGCAAGCAGCCCCAAGTTAGCTATCGGGGTGGGCGGATTTGAACCGCCGACCACCTGAACCCCATTCAGGTGCGCTACCAGGCTGCGCTACACCCCGCACTTTTCAGTTTCTTGGCCACTCCAGTTTGCCAGACTCTTTGTGGATTATACCTCTCGAAATTCGCCTTCTACTGTTCCCTCGCCTGGCTCACCACCGGAAGGTCCTTCGCCTCCTGGGGGTGGAGGACCTGCTTGCTGCTGGTAGACAGCAGCACCTACCCGTTGCAAAACCTCGGAAAGCTCTTGAACAGTGCGGCGAAGGTAGGCTATATCCTGTCCTTGCAATGCTGAGCGAACTGCAGCGATCTTGCCTTCCACCTGCTGCCTTAAATCAGAGGGCACTTTGTCACCCTGATCCCGCAGCGCCTTCTCAGCAGTGTAAACCAAGTTATCGGCAGCATTGCGGGTCTCAACCTCTTCTTTCTTTTTGGCATCCTCAGCAGCATGTACCTCCGCTTCTCGCTTCATTCGCTCTACCTCTTCCTTGTTGAGACCGCTGGAGGCAGTAATAGTTATTTTTTGTTCCCTGCCAGTGCCCTTGTCTCGGGCATTTACATTAAGGATGCCATTGGCGTCAATGTCAAAGGTGACCTCAATTTGAGGTAGCCCACGGGGTGCCGGGAGGATACCATCAAGCATAAAGCGCCCCAGGGTTTTGTTATCAGCAGCCATGGGGCGCTCCCCCTGGAGAACGTGAATCTCTACGCTAGGCTGGTTATCAGCAGCAGTAGAGAAGATCTGGCTCTTGCTGGTGGGGATAGTAGTATTGCGGTTAATGAGCGGTGTAGCTACCCCGCCCAGTGTCTCGATGCCCAGGGTAAGGGGGGTAACATCAAGAAGCAGCACCTCTCTCACCTCACCTTTGAGCACGCCAGCTTGAATAGCTGCTCCTAAAGCTACGGCTTCATCAGGGTTTATCCCCTTTTGGGGCTCTTTGCCAAAGAATTGCTTTACCTTCTGTTGAACCAGAGGCATTCTGGTTTGTCCGCCTACCAGAAGCACTTCATTGATTTGGGCTGGGGTAAGGCCGGCATCGGCTAGTGCCTGGCGGCAGGGACCTATGCTCTTCTCTATTATGTCCATAACCAATTGCTCCAGCTTAGCCCGGGTTAGAGTCATAGTAAGGTGTTTCGGGCCGGAGGCATCGGCAGTGATATAGGGCAGGTTTATCTCAGTTTGCTGCATAGTAGATAGCTCTCGCTTGGCTTTCTCAGCAGCATCCCTCACTCGCTGCAGTGCCATCCTGTCCTGTCTCAGGTCAATGCCGCTCTCCCGTTTAAACTCATCGCACAGCCAATCCAGGATATGCTGGTCAAGGTCATCTCCACCAAGGTGGGTGTCACCGTTGGTTGACTTGACGTGGAAAGTGCCCTCGCCTATTTCCAGGATGGAGATATCAAAGGTGCCTCCACCTAAGTCATAAACGGCAATGGTAGCCTCACCCTTTTTATCCATTCCGTAAGCCATTGAGGAGGCAGTAGGCTCATTAATGATACGTATCACATTTAGTCCGGCAATAGCGCCGGCATCCTTTGTTGCCTGACGCTGGCTGTCATTGAAATAGGCCGGCACCGTAACTACCGCATCGGCCACTTTCTCGCCCAGATAAGCCTCAGCATCAGCCTTAAGCTTTTGCAAGATCATGGCTGATATTTCCGGCGGGCTATATTCCCTTCCTCCCATGACCACCCGACAGTCCCCATTAGGTGCCTCTGTTATTTTATAAGGCAGGCGCTTTATGTCAAACTGAACGGTAGGCTCCTTAAATTTACGCCCCATAAGGCGCTTAATGCTATAGATGGTATTCTCAGGGTTGACGACTGCCTGACGTTTTGCCAGCCAGCCCACCAAACGCTCCCCTGTTTTGGTAACAGCTACTACCGAAGGAAGAAGCCTTTCCCCTTCAGAAGTGGGAATAATCACTGGCTCACCCCCTTGCATGGTAGCTACTAGACTAAAAGTTGTTCCTAAATCGATCCCTACAGCTCTTCCCATTCTTCTTTCCTCCCTTAATCCACGGACTCGTCAGGCTTTTCTTCCTCCTTCTCTTCTTTTCCTTTCCCCACCACCACCAGGGCAGGGCGAACTACCCGGTCATGCAGCTTATATCCCTTTTGCAACTCTTCAATTACTTTTCCTTCCTCTCCTTCCCCCTGACTTACCGCCTCGTGGACAGTAGGGTCAAAGCTTTCCCCCACTGTTTTGATCTCTGAAAGTCCCCTCGCTTCCAAAGTTGCTTGAAGCTTATGATAGATAAGTCGGATGCCCTCAATCCAGGTCAACTGAGCTAGCTTGGCAGAGAGCGAGTTGAAAGCCCTTTCCAGGTCATCAAGCACAGGCAGTAGGTTGAGGATAAGCACCATATTGGCAAACCTATCCCTCTCACTTCTCTCCTGCTCAACCCGCTTTCTATAATTATCAAAATCGGCTTCTGCCCTTTGCCAATTATTAAGATACCTCTCTGCCTTAGCTTTTTCCTCTTCCAAAGCCTTCTTTAGTGAATCTATATCCTCAGCTTCTAGCTCTGCAATCTCTTCCTGTTCATCTTCCATAAAGTAACCCCTCAGCTTAAGCGTATACCCCGCTCACCAATTCACTCATTATGGTGGAGACGTAATCTACAGTAGGGATAGCTCGACTATAAGGCATACGGGTGGGTGCAATGACCCCGATAGCTCCTCTCCTCCCTTGAGTTCCATAGTTACTTAAAATCACGCTACATTCCTGCAAGACCTCTTCTTCATTTTCACTGCCAATGGTGACCTTAATGCCTGATTCATTTCCCAGAGAGCTAAGAAGTTTATTGAGTATGCTTCTCTCCTCCAGCGCTTCTATTAAATGAAGCATCTTTTTACTTTTGATAAATTCTGCTTGGCTTACTAGATGCCGCCATCCATCGAGGTAAAATTGCTCATATTGCTGCTTATCCTCTGCCTCCATCACCTGCATTATTATTCCGCTAATTCGCTCCTCGATTGGAGATGACTCAAGTTCTTGAGCACCAATCTGGGAGTAGGTCAAGCCTTGATAAGCTGCATTCAGCCTATTAGCCAAGGCAGTGAGTTCATCCTGAGAGGCCGCTTGCTCTAAGGCAAGAAGTTGCTGTCTAATCTTCCCCTCTTGGAGCACAAGCACAAATAAGATAAGGAGTTCTTGAAGGGCTATCAGTTCCAGGTGTCTGAAGTGACACACTGGGGCATGAGGGGGGGTAGCCAGTGCAATGTTTTTCAGCCTCTGGGTGAGCACTGTCACTGCTAAGCGGGCCCATTTCTCCGGCTCCTGCTCCGCTTGGTAGAAAAACCGCTGGATAGCTAGCTGCTCCTCCTGGCTAAGCTTTGCCTCTTTAAGAAGACATTCTACATAGTAACGATAGCCTTTATCTGATGGTATACTTCCAGCAGATGCATGAGGGCGAGCAATGTAACCTTCCTCCTCCAGACGAGCCATCTCGTGGCGAGTCGTCGCTGGGCTAATCCCTAATGAGTAACCACGAGCAATACTTTCTGACGCTACAGGAGTGGCCGAGGCCACGTATTCGCCGACTATAATCTT
>CAZNKW010000052.1:0-7100 GCA_964573655.1 uncultured Dehalococcoidia bacterium | reverse complement strand
GAGATTCTTCGGTCGCTTCGCTTCCTCAGAATGACAAGAAGCGAAGGGCTCAGAATGACAGTTGGATGTTATTAAACGGTCTCTCTTAGATAGGGAAAGCAGAGCGGTTAGTCCTCCTCACCCTCGGCTTCCTCTGATTTCACCAGTTCCAGTACACTGAAGGGGCACTTCTCGGCACATACGTTGCAAAGGTCAAGTCCGGGTACCGACCGCTTGCAGCTAGACCAGTTTATCACCTGAATGCCCCCGTCAATCACTTGAAGCACTGGAGGCACTGGCTCACGTTTAGAGAGCCTGCCGCCAGCAGTAACAGTGGGCAGCGCCTTGGTACAAACCGTGACACAATCACCGCAGCCAGTGCATCTTCCCTTATCTATCACAAAGTCGGTTCCTTTAACACGCTCTCCCTCCCCAAGAAGCTCCTTCAGCACTCTGTAGGAATCACGGAAGTCCTCCTTCAGAAGGTCAGGACAGTCGGTTAGACGCTTGTTTCTGCTTATGAGTTCAAAAGCAAAGGCATAGCAGGTAGGGCAGCCACAGAGCTTACAGTTGGTGCGGGGCAGCAGCCTATAGATTTGAAGCGGTTGAAGGGCTTTTCTAGGCAACTGTCTCCCTCCTTGGAATCCAGGCCTGGCAGTGACAGAAAAACATCTTCATTTTAAGTCAACTTTGGGTCATCCGATGCAGGTACAAAGCTCGCAAAGTCAGGCAAGAGGTCTGAGAGTGGGGTGATATCCTTTTCGGTTGGTACAGCTCTCACCTCTATTCGCTTAAGGTTCGGTAGTCTTGAGACCGATGGATTATAGCTTGCCAGGCGGTTAGAGTATAGGCTGGCTGGCATGTAGCCTGTGCCTTCTTGTTGACAGATGGGGTCGGATTTTGCTTTTACCACTACAGAGCCAGCTTTGTTCTTAAGCTCCACCGGAGCACCGTCATCCAGCCCCAGGCGCTTCAGGTCAGCAGGCGATAGCCGCACCATGGCAGAATGCTGCTGGTAGGCATCACCCCACCCATCTCTCTGCTTAGCCACCCATTGATAGATATCTTGATAGGTGACGATAACTAAAGGGATGCCCTCCTTAGGCGTACTCATCATATCCTCTCTGCCAATTGCTTCAGGACTTCCTCCTCAGTGGGATATTCACCCTTCTTTAACCCAACCAGGGCTATTTCATCTCCATCCATTCGTATTGCCGAGCCGCTGCACTCCAGCCCCGGGAGTGCTGTCGGTATCACCACTCCAGCGGTATTTGTAGTCGGGGTGGAAAAGTGGTCCAGACAGATAATGCTGGTACCCTGCAAGTTTCTCATCAGGGACGGGGGCAGATTGGAGAAGGGGTCTGAGCTTATAATTAACACACAGTCAGCAAGACGCTTTCTCACCTGTTCTAGGAAAGAAAACTCACTCCCGTGAGAAACGCCTGCAGCAAAGCTTACTTGATTGACATATCCTGTCTGTTTATATAGCGATTGGTTAAAGCCTCGCAGGTTGAACTCCATTGCCATGGGGATGACCGCTATCCTGGTCCGCTGACTTAGCTTGTGCACCATTTCATTAAATAAGTCAAAGTCATTATCCAGGGAATAGCTTAATCCCGAGCCACTAAATATGATGCAAAATCGGGACTTTTCGATTAGCTCTACAAATTTTTTCGATTCCTCTGTTCCGTTCTTCCCTTCCATTAGGATATCGGTGATAAAATCCTTATCCCCTCCAGGCTTGAGCTTGAAAGCTGGCTTACACAGGAGACCTAGTTCAGTATCCCTAACTTCAACACAACTTAGTGTTACCTTGGGGAACCAGCCCGCCTCGGTGTAATCGGAGTACGCGTAATAGGAGAATTTGGAGAGGTGCCTCGGATGGGTATGGGGAGGGTCAGAGCCCCAATACAGGAGAAGGTCAGCATTATCCTTCACCTCTGACAGAGAGCAGGTTGGCAGGTCGCCGCTGAGTATCCTCTGAACCAGAGTACCGAAGGAAAAGGATGAGGTATCATCAATCACCCCACCCAGTTTTTGAACCAGTTTTATGGCGGCTGCCTGCGTTTCTAGTGTAGAGTTGTCTGAGCCGAAGATGAGCCGCCTTCTCGCCTTTGCAAGGAGATGCGCTGCTTCCTCAACCGCCTGCTCTAGAGAAGCCCTTTGTCCTCCTACGAGGCAAGCAGCCCGACGCTCCGGGTTATCGCTGGAGTAAAGAAGGGCTGCGCCTTTGGCACAAGCATTCTCCAGCTTGGTAATGTGGTCTCCCCTAATCTCCGCTTGAATATCATCGCATAAGCAGCCACAACCAGTGCAGACTAAACTTTGAGAGCTCAATTCAGAATTTCTCCTTGTATTGGGGAACCCTCGATTAGGAAAAACGAGCGGCAACCGCTTCTTCAATTAAGGTAGTAGTTAGCTCCTCAGCCCCTACAAGATAGATTCTTCCCTTACCTGTCTTGGCGATTCTTCTCATTAGCTCCGGGTCAGCGGATTGCTGATTGATGCAGATGCAAGAGATGGTAATCCCTCGACGGGCTACCATGGCAGCCTGTCTGAGGGCATATTTTTGTGGCGAAGGATGGGGTGCAGTGGCATCACCATCGGAGATGAGGATAATGTGCTGCTTTGCTTTCCCCTTGGGGTGGTGTTCCAGCAGCTCACAGGCTTTCAATAGTCCATAGCCAATATTAGTAAAGGCATTCTCATGCAACTCAAGCTCAATCACCCGACGTGTCACCTTATGGGGATTGCTGGTAAGGTCAACAATGACATCAGCCAGGTTGGAGAAAGAGACTAACCCTACCCTGTCCTTGTAGGAGGCTGCTGCCAAGGACAGAGCGATAGCGCTTTCTTTAGCAAACCAAAGCTTCTCAAGCTGGCTCATAGTCCCGGATAGGTCTACTACCAAGACGATGTCCATCCTGATGCGGATGTCTTTGGTGGTGACCATAATATCTTCCCTAGTGATTAGCTGCCTTCGATTACGAATCGCCTCCCTCATAGTATCCCTGAAGGAGACATCGCGATATCTATCACCAAAACGAAAGCGACGGGTGCCCACTGCCCGACCCTCACCAAGGGTCAACTTCTTCCCGGTGCTATGCCTTCCATATCCATAGAGATAGCCGCCTTCTTCTAATCTTGGCGTCAGTCTCTCTAATAATAAGGTGATACCCTTCTGGCTCAGCGTCCACCCGGTGCTAGTGCGTTCCAGGATATCCTCTTTCTCCAGGAACTTAAGGGTCCTGGCCAGCGCCTCTTCCTCTATAAGCTTGGCTATCCTTTCCTTCTCTTTCCTGTCCGCCTCAATTTCCAGAAGCAGCTCCTCGGCGAGATTGTCCAGTTTATAGCGCTCGGGATAGAGCTCTGGCAAGCGACGGGCAATCTCCCGATAAAGCTGAGCTAATTTAGATTCAGGGAATCGTTTAATCCTTCTTAGCAATAGGTCGAAGGCACCATATTTTAGTGGCTTCCTAAACTTGTCCTCTCTTACAATCTCCTCTACCAGGGCCAGCAGGTCTTCTTTAGACAGGGTGGCTGTCTTCTCCTTTATCTCTGGCTTACCGGTTACCTTTTTGACAATCTCATCAACAATCTTCTCCCTCTTTCCCGGCAAATCAGCTTCTGAAGCTAGCTTAAGGCGGTGTGGCAGGGAAACTATGGCACCCTTTTGAAGCATTTTATCTTTCTCTTTATATTGCAGTTGGGGAAGGGAGGCTAAGAGTTCAGCATATTTAATCATTCCTCGAGTCCCCACACCCCTTTCCACTTCACTATGCCTTCTGGTCTCATTAACAATTTGGATTGCTTCGTCAAGGGTTGGCCCAGCCACCGTTTCTCCATAGTGTCCAATGTGGCTGAGGGCAATCTCTTTTTGCCTATCGAAGTTGTCTACGTACCCAAAGAGGATAACATCGAAATTATCTATCAAGTCTAAAGGCAAGGACTTTAAGGCCCCCTCCCCACCAGTAGCCACCACCAAGGTATCTAAGTTGATTTTCTCCTCGAGCACTCCAAGGGATATCGTTCCACCCTGGAGGGCATATATGACCACATTTAGCGCCCTTTCCGGGACTCTATCGATGAAATCAATTAATAATATCCCTCTATTGGCTCTCAGCAATTTGCCGGGAAGGAAAGCGCTGGGAGAGTAAATACCTTCCTTGAGGACTGCTTCGGGGTCAAGGTCTCCAATCAAGTCTTCCACAACCAGCCCTCCGCTTCCCTGGACCCTTACCACCCTTTCTGCCGCACGAAGAGTGGTGCTGTGCAGCGTTTCCCCTCTAGCCTTTCTTTGTAAGCACCAAGGGCAGGAAGCGTCTTCTGGCGAGCAGTTCAGGGGACAACCCTCTACTACCTCGATATCGTTCAGAATGGCAGAGATTTTATTAGCTACACTTGTCTTGCCACTTCCAGGGGGACCCAGGAGGAGTATGTGGTGACCACTACAGATACTGCTCAATAAAGCCTGCTTCGTCTCTTCTTCTATCTGGAAACCGTCAAAGATGGAGCGGCTGAATCTATCCGGCCCTATTCTTTTGAGGGTAGCGAGGATTTCTTCCCTGAGCAACTTGTTTACCGTCCAACTTTAGGTGTAGCTCAGAATTCTCTGGCAGATTTCGCCTATTGCTATGGAAGCTGGAGAGTCCTCCGGAATCTCCGTTACCGGTTTTCCCAGGAGATCAAACTGGGCCACTAAAGGCTCGTAGGGAATATAGGCTGCTATTTCCAGCCCATTTTCCCGAGCCGTTTGCTCTACTTGCGGTTTGTTCTCTTTGGTTACCCTGTTTGCCACTACGAGGATGGCTCCGAATTCGATAAGAAGCTCCTTTGATAGCTCAATGATTCTTTTAGCTGTTTGCATGCCATTCTTTGTCGGGTCAGTAACCACCAGCATGATGTCAACATCCCTGGTGGTGCGCCGACTGAGGTGCTCCAGCCCAGCATGACAATCGACCACTGTAAAGTCATATCCTCTTGCCCTGGTATCTATCACCTGGCGGATAACATGATTAACAGCACAGTAGCAGCCCTCACCCTCTGAGCGGCCCATTACTATGACGTCAAATTTGGGGAACTCCTGAATAGCTTCATGAAGGGCTAGCTCCAGGGCTTCTTGCTTAGAACTTGCTACCTTGCTCCGAACTGGTGCATTCAGTATAGCCTCTCGGGCTCCTCCCACATTTTTGGTCACTGTTACCCCAAGGGCATCAGGGAGGTTGGAATCGGGGTCAGCATCTATGGCCAGCACGCTGCCATGGGCAGAGAGGCGCTTGATTAGCATGGCTGACAGAAAGGTCTTCCCTACTCCACCCTTTCCCGAGACAGCAATAGTCAGCCCTTTGTTCACCGAAACTATCCTCCCAGAACACTCTCTACTAGCTCATTAATCAAATTGAAGGGGTCGTCATAAAACTTAGATTCAGGGGAGGGCTTAATTCTGCTACCCAAAGAGGAGGGAGCTACCTTTTTAATATCCTCTAGGCTTACTTCAGAGCGATTATTCAGCTTTGCCATAGCCTGCGCCTTCTCGTAGAGGGAAAGGGTGGCTCTCACGCTAGCAGCCTGATCCATCTCCTTTATCCAGGGCTCTTCCCGTGTGGCTCGCACCAGAATAACTATAGAATCGATGACCTTTTCTGGTATTTCGATACCATCCATCCTCAGACCATATCTGGTTATTATCTCTTTTTCTCTTTCTAAGGATTCCGGGTACCCCATCTTGACTACATCAAATCTGTCTAGAAGAACATCAGAAAGCTCCTCCACCCCGGCCCGCTCTCTGGGATTCATGGTGGCAATCATCATAAAATCGGCCGGATAGTCTACATCGTAAGGGCCTATAGTGGCCATGCCTTCTTCCAGAACCTGAAGTAGAGCATTCTGCAATTTTTCTGTCACCCGGTTAAGCTCATCAAAGAAAACGATTCCTCTATTTCCTTTAAGCAGCTTCCCTGGAATGAAGGCTCGATAGTCCTGGGGGCCATACTTGAAGGCTTGGGTGGGATCGATGTCTCCCAGAAGGTCTTCAGCAGTAAGGTCAGGGGAGCCTTGTAACCTGACGAATCTCTGTCCACCGGGGATAGAGACTGCCTCTAGCTTTCCACCGGCAGATACTTTTGCCTTACACTGTGGGCAGACAGGTGCTTCCGGCTGGCAATGGTAAGGGCAGCCCTTTACCACCGTTATTGGAGGCAATGCTGCTGCTATGTGCTTGGCAAGAGTAGTTTTGCCCACGCCAGGCGGGCCCTCAATCAGTATATGGTGGCTAGCCAGCAGCGAAGCAAGCACCTTCTCCTTGGCATCCTCCTGTCCCACGATAACGGAAAGCATGTCTTTGCCCTCGGCTATAGACTTTAGGATTGTTTCCTTTAGTCCTTCAATCATCTTTCCTCCTAGTTAAAGTATACTATAGAATTATCCTTCGAACCAAATCAGAGCATGGCTGCGTTACTGTCAACGATTGTCGGTTCAGGCACGGAAAAGGAGACCCTGGGAACACTATGCTGTTAACTTCGCCAGCTCCTGCAAGAAAGCAGGGTGGTTGCATTTCACTGCACCCACCATACGGCCTGCCCTCTCTCGTTGAAGGAGAAGAATTCTATAAGATCCTCCCTCCCCTGGTGGGAGGGAGTTAGAGGGAGGGGGATATTTCACCCTCACCTCGAAGAGTCTTGTCGACCTACCCTCTCCCATCGAGGGAGAGGGGATAATCTGTTACATACCACTATCGGGGTCGAGGATCACCCCGATTACCGGAGCATAATACCCTACATACCTGGTATTCGAGGTCGTCCCTGACCTCGACCGATTTCACCCACACGGATTAGACAGAAAGTAGGGTGGGTTCCGTTTCACTCCACCCACCCTACGGCCTGCTTGAAAGGGTGTTTAATGTCATTGCGAGGTCGCATTAGGCGACCGAAGCAATCTCTGAAAGGCGTAGTGAGATTGCTTCCCCCGATAAATCGGGGTCGCAATGACAAATAGGATTATTAAACCTCTCTTTAGCAGCTTTGACCGCTGTAGGTAGCGGCTGTTATAATGGCTCTAGGGGCAGGATGATGGGCTTTTCTGGTAACATGCTGACGGTAGAGGATGTTAATAATACCTTCGCT
>CAZNKW010000051.1:0-7105 GCA_964573655.1 uncultured Dehalococcoidia bacterium | reverse complement strand
CTGGCCCAGCTCGAAGAGAAATTCGGTTCTCGACTCCGAGAGAAACTGGAGGCTGATGGGATTCACCTGCATGGGAAGATACAGGACTATTCGCTCATTTTGCTGAACGGTACCAACTTGCGCAATTTGAAGAATACCGACCTGAAAGAAGGAGACGTGTTACATATCTTCCCTCGCTCCATCGGTGGATAAGAGCCAGAGAATATCTGGTCAGTCTGGTCTTCCTGCTCGGCGCTGCGGTTGGCAGTTCGCTGAACAGGGTCGTTGACTGCCTGTCCGAAAAAAACGTTTGCCTCACCTGCCTCGCATTGTCCAAGGTGCCAACGCAGCCTGCAAGCGCAAGACCCGGTCCCGCTGTTCTTTGTTTATGAGGTCTTCGACCGCTTTTCGGAATGTCTCTTCTCGTTCGCTAAATGTGAAATCCATTGCTTCGCCTTCCTAATGGTCCTTCGTGTCGGGGCTATGCAGGCTTACTGGCGGGGCAATCCTAGTCCTCTCATGGCTATGATGTTGCGTTGAATCTCGTTGGAGCCGCCACCGACACCAATGGAAAGTGAACTCAAGCACATGCGCCCTAGCCGTGCATTCATGACGGCCCATTTGGAATCTCTATCCAGTTCTCCATAATGCCCGAGGATTCGCATTCCAGTATTGGCTGTATGCCGGATCACTTCGCTAGCAAGAATCATCGACATAGATGACTCATAGCTGGGATGAAGCCCCTTACTGAACATCCAGGCGATGCGATATGCCATCATGCGGGCAACCTCATTTTCCACTGCTACCTGTGCCAGCTCGTTCCTGATTAGAGGGTCGTTGGCAAGAGGTTCTCCATTTCTGGTGGCTTCTTTAGCATACTTGACCAGCTCTTCGATGATTCGTTGATTCATTGCGGCATAGCCTATAGAGGAGCGTTCAAAGTCGAGAGCTATCATCAGTTGATACCACCCGTTGTTCTTCTGTCCTACCAGGTTTTCCCTTGGGATGCGCACATCATCGAAGAAGACTTCGTTGAAAGAGTGGCGGTTCAGGATGTTTATCAAGGGACGTACAGTAATTCCCGGTGTATTCATGTCTACAATGAACATGCTGATTCCTTTGTGCTTGGAAGCATCAGGGTCAGTTCTGGCAGCGAGCCAGCAGTAGTCAGCAAGATGTCCATAGCTACACCATGTCTTCTGGCCATTAATCACATACTCATCGCCAACTTCTACAGCGCGTGTTTGAAGCGAGGCAAGGTCAGAGCCAGCATTTGGCTCGCTATATCCGAGGCAGAAGATTATGTCTCCCCTGGCGACTCTGGTTATATAACCTTTTTTCTGCTCTTCAGTTCCAAAGAGCATAATAGAAGGCGCCACCCAGTTAACTGTAACTTCCACCTCGATACCTACTGGAGCCCTACTGTAAGCTAACTCCTCGGCAAGCACAAGCCGTTTCATGTGACTAAGTTCCAAGCCTCCATATTCCCTAGGGCATGCTGGAGCCAACCAGCCCTTCTGTCCCAATTTTCGCTGGAACTCGCGTGCAAGCGCCCAAGATTCCTCAGTTTCCTCCCAAATGCCGGGGTCAAGTTCGATCCATCTCTGCGGGATCTCTTGCTTAAGCCATTGGCGAACCTCTCGTCTAAATGCCTCCTCGTCTTCAGTAAATCTGAAGTCCATATTGCCTACCCTCTAGTCCGGAAATTATGATGGCCATTACCCAATTTTTTCCGTTGCTTTGGTTTAAGATCCGCCTTGTGTGTCTTCCAAAAGACGTACTTTCTCGATTGCCCGGTATTACGGCAGTATTCGCCCAGGAGCTACGTCTTCTCCTTCTTGCTCCTGGCTTTGAAGCAATTCTCCCTTATTACTCTGAGACACTCGTTATTTTGTGGGCGACCCTTTAGGGTCGTGCAGCACGAGGCTAAAGCCGCGCATTACATTTTGAAACACCCTCTGATTTGTTCACCCTCACCCCTTCCCATCAAGAAAGGAGGGGCTTCCTCTCACTTGCTCACCGGCTTGAAATACTTTATATCGGTTAATCTCCCTTCGGTTTTTTCTGCCCAGACTACTTCCACTGGCATATCTACTTTGAGCTGTTCAGGTTTAATTTCTTCAACTGGCACAAAGATTGTAGAGTCAGTGCCTTCAAGTTTTATAGCTCCGATCACCTTTGATTCTCCAAGTTCTTTAAAGTTTCCACTACCATCGAGCTCAACATGAGCAGTGGTATAACTTAGCAGAGTTCCTTTACCAGATAGTTCAGTAAGGTTTTCTTCAGTTATTTTGGTATGACATTTACCACATCGGTTTCTCGGTGGGACATAAGCATAGCCGCACTTTGGGCATCTTACACCCAAAACTTTTCTCCGGGCAAGTGCTTTTATAAATCTCTCCATTAGTTCGCCAACAGACCAGCGGAAACCAGCAACAGCAGGGAAAGGGGCTTTTACCTTCACCATTCCACTTTGTAGTGCCATTTTCCTACCCTCCTTTAACCTCTGATAGGTTCCACACCTTCAATATCGCTTAGATTGCCTGCAAGTTCTTTTTTCCAGACCACTTTTACCCTCATTCCAATGTTAACTTCCTCTGGTTTAGCATTGAGGATAAGTGTGTTAAAAGGAGAATCACTGCCATCAAACCTGACATTAGCTGGGATCAAGGATTCTCCCTCTTTCACTATACCGAGTTCTACCGGGTCCACACCAAACATTTTATATTTACCCTTCACCATGGGCGGGCTTACTATGTAGCTGAGGACAGTGCCTTTATCACTTACCGTGGTTCTTTCAGTCATCTTTCTATGGCACCTACCGCATATCGCACGTGGTAGTACGATTACTTTACCGCAGCTTGGGCACAAGGAACCAATTAGCTTTCTTTCTTTTAATCCCTGGCAGAATTCATCAAGCAGCTTATTAGCTTTATATTCATAGGCGCCATATGCCCACTCTCCCTCTACACTTAGTGTTTCTTTTCTTTCTTCCTTTATGTATGGCATTTTTACCTCCGTAAATAATCAGTCAAGAGAGGCACCCAAGACGGTTACTGTGTTATAATTGGTAGAACCACCCCATCCGTGAGCCACTGCAGTGCGAATTTTTTTAGGTGCCTGATGTTCTTCAGCTTTCCCCATTATTTGCAGAGCGCACTCTAAGATTCGTTGTAAGGCTGCGGAGCCAATAGCGTTGGTAGCTAGTACTCCACCTGAAAGGTCACAGGGCATCCGGCCATTAATATCTGTTTCCCCTTTCTCTAAAGCTATCCAGGCTTTGCCTTCATCAAACAAGCCAAGCTTTTCGGCAAATATCAGTTCCTGGCTGGGGAAAGGCTGATAAATTTCTGCCAGATCAATTTCTTTTTGCGGGTCTTCTATCCCGGCCATCTTATAAGCTTTTTGAGCTGCTATCCTAGCTCCTATTTGTTCTGAGGAGTCAAGGACTCCGATTCCTCCCCCGCTTTCGCTCATTATCTGATTTTCTTCATCAGTAATTGAGGCAAGGCCTTTAATCCAGGCAGGTGTTTTGGCTTTCTTTCGAGCAATGCTTCCTTCAGCAAAGATCAAAGCCGAGGCGCCATCGCTGGCTGGACAGATGTGTCCGTATCGGAATGGGTAAGCAACCATCTCAGTTTTCGCTATATCTTCCGGGGTGCAGTCTGGCCATTGCAGGTGGGCATATTTATTTTTGGCGGCGTTACGTCGAGATTTGGCGGCTATCATATCAAAGTGCTCAATTTTGCATCCAGAACGGTGCATGTAATGCATCGCCTGGTATACAGCAACTCCGGCGGCGGCGCCAACTCCAGCGGTGGCTATAAATCCCCTGGTGCCCATTCCGCAGCGCAGGAGATTCATCTGGGCGCCAAAACCGACATGGCCAAGTCCGGTTACAGCCCCGGCTTCCTTGCTATCTGAATGTTTTTCCCAGGCGACAGCCAGGACTATATTATGAAGTCCTGAAGCCACGTGGTAATAGCCACCCTGAGCAACCGCGCCTCCTGTTGTTCCGCCAGTGGTTATTCTCATGACTGGTTTTTCTGGAGCTCCTATCCAGTCACCAATCCATAGGTCAGGTTGAGCCACTCCACCGAATCCCTGCATGTTGCCAACGACAATGGCGTCTATTTCTTCCGGAGTTACATTGGCATCTTCCATTGCGTTCCAAGCAGCTTCAGCTACCAGCTCTGCCTGACTGGTATCTCGTCTTCGACTTGAATGTTTGGTTTGACCGCATCCTATTATAGCTACCGGTCTTGGCATTTTTATTCACCCCCTAAAACAAAAACGACGTTCTTCTGGGCACATAGTCCGAATTGTCCGTGGGCTAATGCCCGGCAAACATGTGGATGTTGATAGCCGTTGGCTTCACCCTTTATTTGCTTTGCTGCTTCTATAACTCTTATTAGTCCTGTGGCACAAACCGGGTCAGCGCCTAAAGCTCCACCACTGGGGTTTACCGGTAATCTACCATATTTTCTGGTAATCCCTTCTTCAATAAGAACTTTACCTTTTCCTTCCCGGCATAAGCCCAAAGCTTCATAAATCATCAACTCTTCATGGGCAAACCTCTCAGAAACTTCCAGAACTTCGATTTCGGTAACTGGGTCTTTTATTCCAGCCATCTCATAGGCTCTTTGTGCTGCTTTCTGTAAGGACTCCAATTTGTGAAGGTTTCTGTCTCTAATATAGCCATCCTGGCAACTACCGACTCCCAGTATCCAGACTGGATTATCAGTAATTTCTTTAGCTTTTTCCTCAGAAGCCAGTATTAAAGCACAGGCACCATCACTGATGGGTGACATGGTGAGTTCTCTTATAGGGTCATAATAAAGCTTGGAATTCAATACCTCTTCTAGGGTTATATCTAACATTTTTCGGTGGGCATGGGGGTTGCTGGCAGCATTGGTGAGATTCTTAACTGCCACCATGGCAATTTCTTCTTCTGATGCATTGTATTTATTCATATACATTCTCGCCTGAAGAGCTGCAGTAGCTATGTCATTAAGAAGATTGAATTGCCTATCAAAGAGCGGGTCGAGGGTATAAAAAGATACCTGGTGAGGATTAAAAACTGAGCCCTGGGTATGTGCTTCTACTAAGGCGATATCATAAATTCCAGTAAGGATTCTCATAAAGGCGTAGTAGAGCGCGAGGGTTCCATCCTCTTCAACTCTTGATTCCTCTTTCAGGTAAACACCTGCTGCCATGCCATAAAAGACACCCGATATTGTTCTACCATCTAGAAAATCAGTAGATGCCGAGATTATGGTATCTAACTCTTCTCGGGTGATTCCGGCATCCTCAAGAGTTCCCCTTACAACTTCAAAGACCATATCCTCCCTGGGTACTGGCATATCATATTGATGATTGGATTGGGCATATCCTACAATGGCAACTCTTTTAGTCATACTCCCTCCTTGAATAAAATAAAAAAAGGCTGGATAGGAGCTATACAGCCTTAATCTTTTTCTTCAATCGCAAGCAATTGAGAATATTCATCTATTTTTGATAGTTCCATTTACTTATACTGAGTTGGCTTCTCGGAAATACCAAGCATTTGTCTGGCTTGTTTAGGTGTGGCTATTCGGCGTCCCGTTTCTCTGGCTAATCTCACCACTCTTTCTACAAACTCGGCGTTGTTCTTGGCTAATTTCCCTGGCTCGATGAAAATATTGTCTTCCAAGCCCACTCGCACATGACCACCAAGAAGAATGCTCATGGTTATCATTGGAATCTGGGTAACACCGACACCAATAACGCTGAACAGAGAGTTTGGAGGCAGGTGATGAATCAAGGTCAACAGATTTGCTGGGGTGGCATACATGCTTGATTGGAAGCCCATAACGAACTGGAACCAGTAAGGGGGGTCAACCAATTTCTCCTTAATTAAAAAATCTGCAAACCAAAATTCCCCGGAGTCATATATCTCTATTTCTGGTTTTACATTTTTCTCTTTCATCTTTTGAGCGTATTTCTCTGCTTCCCCATAAGTCCAGGGTATGCAAGCATCGATATGGGTAGGTGGCTGTCCTGGTTCACGTGGTTTTAAAGTTATGCGCACTATAAAAGCATGGTTATCCAGACTAGCCAATTCAGGCTTGGCATATTCTACACCAGCTAACCGTTGCTCCATAGTGATTCCGGGAAGACCACTGGTAGTATTATTAATGATTATATCAGGGCATTTCTCTCTTATAAGAGCATTAATCTTTAGATAATCCTCTCCGCTATAGGAAGTCATTCGGGGGTTATCCTTTTCACGGGCATGAATGTGAACGACGCTTGCCCCAGCTTTATAACATTCGTAGGTTTGCCCTGCTTGCTCTTCGGCCGTTTCCGGTAAACCAGGGCAGGACTCTTTGCCATGGACACTCCCAGTAGTTGCTACTGAGACAATTAATGGTGGCAGGCTATGCAAGCCATGGCTAATCTTTTCTAGGTATTGCCAGGGGTTAGCATAGTCCCACATGTAATCCCTTGCCTCTTCCATTGCACACCTCCGTTATAATTTAGTCTTTCCAAAATGGAAATATAATTTACCATATTCTTATTAGCCTGTAAAACACAACTTCTTGAAAATAGCCTTACCCTCGGAAGTCTCCAGATCCAAGGTTATCCCCCGCTTGTTGGCGTGCCGATAAAGGAAATAGAGGCTCTTCTCCTGACGCGGTATATCATCCACAAACCGTGGAATACTCCGGGTGGGGTCCCCTTGGGGTGGCTCAATCTTGGTGACATCGGCATTGTTTTTCGTCAATGCACGATCATAGAAAACCCCAGCACGTGACACCGATTCAGGGAAATGGCAGAGGGGAGGGGCCTAACCCAGGTGGCAGCAGAAGTATTTCTTAGTCGTAAGGGATGCGAAGAATATACACAGAATGCTAGGCAACCTAAAGCGAACAATCGTCCAGATTGTTACTGCTAGGGCTAAAGCAACAAAAAGCCAAAAGGTGTAACCGTGCAAAACCGATGATTCTTTAGCTGGTGGCCTGTACTCCATGCATGGGTAGATGAATCGGCCCCATGACAACCGGTCATGTTGTATTCACTTGAGCGACAACTACTTTCTATTACTGTATTTCTTTGTCTCTTTTTCTTACAGTCTTGCCAGGAG
>CAZNKW010000050.1:0-7147 GCA_964573655.1 uncultured Dehalococcoidia bacterium | reverse complement strand
GAGACAGTGGAGAAGGAGAAGGTAACGGCTACCTTTATCGTGCCGACCATATTGTACCGCATCCTGGACTTTCCCCAGCTTACCAAGTATGACTTTAGCAGCCTCAATACGCTTATCTATGGCGCTTCTCCTATAGGCCCGGAGAGACTGAGGGAGGCGCTCCGGCTATTTGGGCCTATCTTTGTTCAGGACTATGGCATGACAGAAGCCCCGATGTTTATCACCGTGCTTAATAAGGAAGACCATATTGTTTTCCCAGGGGAGGAGGAGCGGTTAGCCTCCTGTGGAAAGCCCACTCTGATGTGCCAGTTGAGGCTGGTGGATGACCAGGACAACGATGTCCCTCTGGGAGAGGCAGGGGAAATCGCTGTCAGGACTCCCAACATGATGATGGGATACCTGAACAAGCCAGAGGAGACAGCTGAGACTATGAGGAAGGGGTGGCTCCACACGGGCGATGTAGGCCGGCGAGATGAGGAGGGCTATATCTACATCCTTGACCGGAAGAAGGACATGATTATAAGTGGGGGATGGAATGTCTATCCGAAGGAGATTGAGGCTACTCTTCATGAGCATCCAGCAGTCGCTGATGTGGCTGTCATCGGCGTGCCTGACCCAAACTGGGGAGAAGCGGTGAAGGCGATTGTGGTCCTCCATTCAGGCAAAACAGCTACTGCTGAGGAGCTCATTCAGTTTTGCAAGGAAAAGAAAGGTTCGATAAAGACACCCAAATCAGTGGAATTTGTCGACCATATCCCTCTTACCTCTGTAGGAAAGCATGACAAGAAAGCCCTTCGTGAGAGATACTGGAAGGCAGAGAAGCGCAGGGTTCACTAGACCAGAGTTATGTTTTAGGAATTGATGGAGACAAAGCCGAAATGAAGTACTTTGAGGATTTCCAAGTAGGGGACAAGATCGTAACCAGAGGAAGGACAATTACTGAGGCTGACATTGTGATGTTCTCTGCCTTCAGTGGAGACTGGCATCCACTCCATACCGACATTGAATATGCCAGGCAAGGTCCTTTTGGGGAAAGGATAGCTCATGGTTTCCTGGTCTTATCTGTGGCATCTGGCCTACTTCCTCTCTCTGAAATAGCGATTATTGCTTTCTACGGGATAGACAAGTTGAGGTTTATCGCTCCGGTGAAGCTTGGTGATACCATCCATGTGGAATTCGAGGCAGTGGAAAAGCAGGACAGGGGTGAGCGTGGGGGCGTGGTCACTTTCGAGCAGACGGTCAAGAATCAAAGGGGGGAGGATGTGGTGGTGGGGACGATGAGGAGCTTTATCGCTAGGCGCCAGGGTGGCTAGAGGATACTGCTTTAGAGCCGGGGGTTCTTGCTTGGCCAACGTCAACTGAGGAGGACAGCGGAGTGGACAATGAGACAATATTTGAGGTTGTGGAGAGGGATGGTCTGTTAATCCACCAGGGGGTCATTAGGGTTCCTTATACCTGGGCAGCAGGCGAGGTAGCCAGCAAATTCTATATGGGCTTGCGAGACAAGAAAATCTACGGCATTCGTTGCCCTCATTGTGATATAGTCTTTGTCCCTCCCAAGAAGGTCTGTCATCGGTGCTTCGACAATCTGACTGAATGGGTAGAGGTAAGTGATGAGGGTACGCTGGAGACGTTTACTATAGTGCATTATAACGAGCCGGAGCTGCATTCTATGAAAGCACCTTTCGCCTACGGAATAATCAAATTGGATGGCGCCGATACCGGCATAACTCACCTCATTGGCGAAGCAAATCTTAATCGCCTGAGGGAAGGGATGAGGCTGAAGGCGGTTTTCAGGGACGAGCCGCAGGGGAATTACCTGGATATTAAGTGTTTCAAGCCAATTGAGAGGGCAAATCATGGATAGGGCAGCCATAATCGGTGTTGGTCAAACCAAATACGAAAGGGGAAAGACCAAGAATTTTGCCGAGCTGGTTTACGAGGTTGTCAGAAAAGCTCTGGATGACGCCGGGATGGAGTTGGACGACATTGACAATGTGGTGACTACTACTAATGATTTCTGGGATGGGCGCACCATTGCCTGCATGGCCATAGCAGAGGCAGCGGGTTCCTATGGCAGGGATGCCACCAATGTTGAGGGCGACGGCACCCTCAGTTCTTTTTACGGGCTAATGAGGACTCTCTCGGGAGTCTACAACAGCACCATAGTGACCACGCACTGTAAGGTTTCAGAAGGCTCCCCTAGAAAGCTCTTCAACCAGGCTTTTGACCCGGTGTATGATCGCCTTTTGGGCATTGATGCTATCTCTTCTTCAGCATTACAAGCCCGGGCTTATATGAACAAATTCGGAATCACCGAAGAGCAGTGTGCCTTGGTCTCCGTCAAGAATCACCGCAATGCCAAGAATAACCCCTATGCTCACTTACCTCTGGATATCACGGTGGAAGACGTGATGAAATCCCCAATGCTGGCCGAACCCATCAAACTCCTGGATACTTCACCCGTCTCTGACGGGGCTTGCGCCATTATTATGGCCACAGAGAAAGAGGCCAGGAGGAGGGCCAAGAGACCGATCTGGGTCAAAGGGGTGGCTCACTGCACCGATGCCTATCGTCTGGGGGAGAGAGACCTGACGTATTCAAGCGCACTGGAAACGGCGGCTAAGAAGGCTTATCAGATGGCTGGCATCACCGACCCATGGAGGCAGATAGACGTGGCTGAAGTCTACGATGCCTTCTCTTATATGGAGCTTATGTGGTATGAGGGCCTGGGATTCTGTGGCCGGGGAGAAGGTGGTAAGCTAATCGAAAGTGGCAGAACAGAGATGGGTGGTGAGCTGCCAGTCAATCCCTCTGGAGGGGTTCTGTCAGCCCATAGCGTTCAAGTTGCTGGTATGGCCAGGATTGCTGAGGCTGTGCTCCAGTTAAGAGGTGAGGCTGGGAAGCGACAGGTACCAGGTGCCAAGGTTGCCTTAGCTCACGGGATCAACGGCATATGTGCTCAGACTCACTGCGTATGGATACTCAGTAGTGAGGAGAGATAAGAATGGCTAGAAGAACAGCTATTGTGGGTGTAGGTCAAACCTACCATACGTCGAAGAGGAAGGATGTCAATGGACAGGAACTGATAAATGAGGCTGTCAAAAGGGCTTTGGAAGATGCTAATCTCACCTTGAAGGACATTGATGCCATTATCATCGGCAACATGGATCACTTCGAAGCGATCAACTATGTGGATTGCTGGAGCGTGGATGGCTCAGGCGCTTTCATGAAGCCGATTATGAAGGTCACCACCGGAGGTAGTACCGGCGGCACTTTGGGCGCATGTGCCTATTATCATGTTGCCTCAGGTTTCTTTGACGTGGTAATGGCTATCGGATGGGAGAAGAACTCTGAATCTGACACTCAAGCGGCTATCAGCACTTGTGCTGACCCCATACTGGAGAGGGACTTCTTTGGTGGGGCTATCGGCCCCAACGCCGCAGAATACGCTATGTATATGAAGGAGTATGGGGCTACCCAGGAGGACGCCGCCAGGGTGGCCGTCAGGGATCACAATAACGCCTTGAACAATCCCTACGCCCACCTGCGAAAGTTCATCACGGTAGAGGATGTGATGAATTCACCTATGCTTTGCTGGCCGATAAAGCTTTTGGATAGCTGTCCCAGGTCTGATGGTGCCTGTGCTGTTATCTATGCTTCTGAAGATAGAGCTCCAAAGATTACTCCCAAGCCAGCCTGGGTGCATGCTACGGCTGTATCCCACGACTATGTCTACTTTGGCGACTTTGACTGGGAGGCAATGCCCACTCTGGAGGCGACTGCCACCCGAGTCTATAAAAGGGCTGGCATTACCAACCCGCTCAAAGAAATAGATGTAATGGAGCTTTATCTGCCCTTTTCCACCTGTGGCGTGATATGGATGGAGCACATGTGGGTTTGTAGCCGGGGCGAGTCCCCCAGCCTGATTAGAAGAGGCGTCTTCGACATGAAGGGAGAGCTTCCGGTAAATCCGTCAGGTGGTGTACTCTCGACTAATCCTATTGGGGCTACGGCTCTGATCAGGATAGGAGAGGCAGCTCTTCAGGTTATGGGTAAAGCAGGCGATAGGCAAGTGTCCAACGTGAAGACGGCTATGGCTACTGCCTTCGGTTCCTGCTACTGGTTTGAGGCCACCATATTGAGAGCAACGAAGCCATAAGCTGACATAGGAGGATGAATAATGGGTGCACCAGCGGGTGGCGAGAAGAAACTCCTGGAGATCAGCTCCGGGGAAGCGGAACATGTTTACTACTGGCACTGTGGCTATTACATGAGCCAGTTTCTACTTGGGCTGAGGGACCGGAAGACTATTTTGGGCATCAAGTGTTCCTGTTGCGGCAGAGTCTACGTGCCACCGAGGGAAGTTTGTGGGCGCTGCTTTGTGACCATGGATGAATGGGTAGATTTAGGAACCGAGGGATACATCTACGCCTTTACGGTAGTGAAACTCCCTTATATTGACCCCAATACAGGAAAGCCGATAAAGGTGCCCCGCACCGATATATACGTCAAGCTGGACGGAGCGGATACCTGCTTGATGCATTGGCTTGATGAGACTGACGAAAAAAAGATAGCTGTGGGCGCCAGGGTTAAGGCTGTATTCAAGAAGCGGCGAAGGGGCACCATTCACGATATCGAGTACTTCAAGCAAATATGACTCCTGGGTGGTCTATTCGAAAACGCCTTCATTGAGCAATTGAACAAACTCTTCATCACTCATTCCTAAGATCTGCCGACAAACATACTCATTGTGCTGACCTAGGCACGGAGCAGCCATCCGCGGCTCTCCAGGCGTCTTCGGCAGCTTAAAGGGGGGTGATGGGTAATGATGGGGACCTATCTCCAAATGGGTTAGCTCCTTATAGAAGCCCCGGGCGCTGAGCTGAGGGTTCTCAAACAGGTCACGACCGTTTAGCACTACTCCAGCTGGCACTCCAGCCTCCTGCAGTTTCATCATCACCTCTTCAGCCGAATGATTCGCCGTCCACTCCTCCACCAGTCGGTCGATTTTTGCAGCATTTTCAATGCGTCCCATGAGTGTCTTAAACGCTGGCTCGGCCAGTGCCGGATTACCAATCACCTGGCAAAGGCTTTCCCATTCCTCGTCAGTGAATACGGTGATGGCGCACCATCTCTCATGCCCGCGGCAGCGGTAGACTCCGTGAGGAGCGGCATAATCGCACTGATTACCCTTTCTAACGGGTTCCCGACCGTTTACCAGCCAATCCAAAATGACCGGTGCCAGGAAATGAATGCCTGCTTCGAATTGGGATAACTCGATATACTGCCCTTTGCCGGTCCGGCGTCGGTAATCAAGGGCTGCCATCAAGGCAGAAATAGCGCAGTAGGGACTGATTAAATCAGTATAAGCACCAGGAAGCGTGCTTGGTTCTCTATCCGGCCAGCCAGTGATGTTGCCAAACCCGATTAAATCTGATAATTGAACGCCCAGCCCTGGATGAGTAGCCAAAGGTCCGCTATGTCCGAGCAGGGGCAGGCTGAGCATGATAATATCAGGCTTCACTTTCTTGAGCTCCTCGTAACCCAAGCCGAGCCTCTCCATCACCCCGGGGGTGAAATTCTCCAGGACTATGTCTGCCCAGGCAACAAGGCGCTTGGCTACTTCCAGCCCCTTGGGATGTTTCAAGTTAAGGCTTATCCCATATTTGCTGCAATTGTAGCGGGCGAAGGTTGCTGAGCGGTTAATACCGGAGATGCCGCCCTTCATCGGCGAAATGCTCCTTAGATTGTCAGGGTTGGTGTAAGACTCGATTCGAATCACTTCTGCCCCGAAGTCACCGAGAAACTCGCCCGTCAATGGTCCGGCGATTATCCAAGAGAAATCAGCCACCTTGATTCCCTGTAGCGCCTGCGCACTGCCTTTCACTAGATGACTCCAGCTTGCTTCAGCATGTTGATCTCAGTCTTAGATAGGCCTATCTCTGCAAAGACCTCCCCATTATGCTCGCCTATGAGAGGTGCTCTTTGCTGCTGTCGCAGGGAGGATTCCGATGGCCTGATCCAGGGGCCGGGGTAGGTGATGGTATCGCCAAGTTCAGGGTGCTCTATTTTCACCCAGTAGTCTCTGGCGTTGAGTTGGACGTTGTTCACCACCTCCTTAGGGGAGGCCACCGGGTAAACAACGCAGCGCCGCTTTATTCCGCCCTCCCACAGTTCTGCCTTGGTGTGGGTGAGGAAGAACCGGCTGACAACCTCGGCAATGCGGTCTACCTCCTCCTTGGTAGCCGTTGAATAGTCAAAGGCAGCCCAATCTATCTGTCTCAGAAAGTCCGGTGCCATCCACTCTTCAGTCATCCAAGCCACCAGGGGAATGGTGAAGGCTCTGGCGAGAGCGCCTCCGTAGAGCTCGAAATTGACATATCCGTCCTTGCATTTCCACACACGTCTCAGTCTAGCTCCAGTTTCCGGTCTCACCCTTACTGCTCCATGTCGCTCCTCAAGCAATTGGCTTATCTCCCAGAAATTGTAGGAATCCAGTGGTATCCAGGCACAAGCCTCCTGTATTGACACATCAACCCACTGACCCTCGCCGGTAAGCTGGCGGTGGTAATGGGCAATCATAGCCCCGGCAGCACCTGCCAGGCCGCCATGGAGATATGCCTGGGGGAATCCAACTCGAACCGGTGGCTGATCATGCTCACCCGTGAGGTACACATAGCCACCCAAAGACATACTTACCAAATCTGAGGTCCTGTAGTCGCGGTAAGGGCCACTCTGCCCGAAGGGGGTTATTGACGTCAGGATAATTCGGGGATTTGTGGCACTAAGCGTGGAATAGCCTAAGCCGAGGCTTTCCAGGTATCCTGGAGCGAAGGATTCGATAACAAAGTCAGCGGTCCCTATTAACTTCTTGAAGATTTCTCTTCCATCGCTCGTCTCGATATTCAGCGTTGTCCCTCTCTTGCCGCTATTGTAAGCGAACCAGTAGAGGCTTTTCTCAGGGTGAGGGATATTGTGATAGAAAGGACCGATGTTTCTGGAGGGTTCGCCCCCAGGTGGCTCAATCTTGATTACGTCGGCGCCCAGGTCAGCAAGTACTCTGCCGCATAAGAAACCCTTTTCGTCAGTCAGGTCTAAAGCTCGGTAAGGACTTAGCATGCTTTCTGGCTTTTACTCCGCAAGA
>CAZNKW010000049.1:0-7203 GCA_964573655.1 uncultured Dehalococcoidia bacterium | reverse complement strand
GTGTAGACGGCAGCAATCATGATCCTCTCCACGTCCAGGTTGTTGACCATTTGCAGCCAGCCCTTATTAAGGCCATCCGGGCCGCCCATTAGGCTTTCTTTGTGTACTCGCACATTGTCATAGAATAGCTCGCACGTACTGATAATGTTGTTTCCCAGCTTCTTTAGTTTCCGCATGGTCAGGCCTTCAGCATCTCGGGGCACCATGAATATTGAGATTCCCTCATAGGGGCTGCACTCTTTATTGGTCTTGGTACAGGTCATAATGAAATCTGCGATATCTGCTCCAGATATCATCGTCTTGTGGCCATTAATCAGATAGTAGTCTCCGTCTGGTACAGCGCTTGTGGTGATTGCTGAGGCATCAGAGCCAGCATCGGGCTCTGTCAAGGCGAACGCACCCCGCAGTTTCCCCTGGGCGATGAGCGGAAGGTACTTCATTTTCTGTTCTTCGCTTCCGTTCAAATTAATCATTTCTCCAGCGAAGAAAACCGGACCCAAGAAAATCGCGCAAGCTGCCTCGCTGGCATAGGCCAACTCTTCAGCCTCTATTATGAAGTCCATCACATTCCCGCCAGCGCCGCCATACTTCTCCGGAAAAGGGAGACCCAATAGTCCTGTCTCGACCATCTTGTCCACTAATTCAAAGGGGAAGCGCCCTTCCTCTTCTAGTTGCCTATCCAATGCGCGTGATGTCTCTCGCTTTACGAAGGTACGGATCATTCGCCTGAACGCTTCCTGCTCCTCAGTGAAACTAAAATCCATCTATGTTTGCCTCCTCAAACTAGCGTCACTGGCTGCCTATGTACTGCTTTCCTCTCTTACACCCATGGCCCTGTTATCCTTGTTTCTCTATACTCGAAGTGGCTGGAACTTCGGCAAGCTTATTTGATTGCTGACATCTTCAAATACGACCTCAATCGGCATGCCAATGTAGAGGTCAACGTTATTGCAATCCACAATATTCGTATGAAGCAGCGGCCCTTCATTCAGCTTCACAATAGCAACGTTATAAGGAATGTCAGGGTTAAAAGCAGGGTGATACGTCCTGTGAACTATGATGAAAGTGTATATTTCCCCTTTTCCCGAAAGCTTCTCCCAGGCTGCTTCAACACTGGTGCATTTGGGGCAGACGACACTCGGAGGAAACCTGAAATGCCCACATTGTTTGCAGCGCTGCATCCTCAGCTCGTGTTTCCGGCAAGCCTCCCAGTATGGTGCAGTGTCCTCGGTTGGTACAGGCAACGGCTTCTCAATAGTCATCCTTACTACCTCCTCAGAATGAGGGTAGAATAACTCAACGTGGGCGGATATTCGTGTGGTGCACCCCCGTATCCATTAACAAAACAGGTCTCCGCGTCTTTGACCTGTCGCTGTCCGCATTCGCCCCTCAATTGGCGAACTGCCTCGACGACGTGGCCCATGCCCATTAGGTGACCTTCCGACAGGAGGCCGCCGGCGGTGTTTGATGGCAGTTCTCCACCCAATCCAAGCCTACCTCCTTCCACAAAGCTTCCTCCTTCGCCCTTGCCGCAGAATCCGAAATTCTCCAATTCCGTGATGACCAGGATGGTGAAGCCGTCGTATAATTGTGCCACATCGATGTCTTTCTGAGTAATGCCCGCCATTCGAAAGGCCATTTCGGCTGCCTTGAGGCCACCTCTATGCTCCGTTTTCGCCGGCCACGGCGGCATAACCTCAGCGGAATGTGATTGACCCATTCCCATGATGTAGACAGGTCGGTGTCTCAGCTCTCTTGCCCTTTCGGCAGATGTAACCACAACAGCTCCTCCACCATCTGTATTCAAGCAGCAATCATAAAGGCGTAGTGGATCCGCAATCATCGGGGAGTTCTGATGATCCTCAATTGTGATTGGCCCCTTGTGGTAAGTTTGAGCCTCCGGGTTTAGGCAGGCATGCTTGCGGAAAGTCACTGCGATCTCACCCAATTGGCGGCTAGTCAGACCGTAGTCGTGCATATGCCGCTGAGCGATATGCGCCTGAAACGGAATGGCACCAACATCGCCGTATGGCAAGGTGAATTGAAGATTTGGCATGACGAAGGGAACTCCGGCGGGACTGTTCTGATTGCCAAAGGCACAGACAACAACGGTGCACATTCCAGCTTCAATTGCCATGGCGGCTGTCTGGACCATGCCGATAGGCGTCGCCCCTCCGAGGTCCATGGTTGCAGTGAATGTGGTCGATACTTCCAGTAGAGCTGCTACCCTACCGGCCCAGCCATGCTGCTCACCCATCATCACCGGGCTGATAACGAGTAAGCCATCTACATCGTCCCGTGTGAGGCCAGCATCCTCTATGGCGAGCTTAATGGCTTGCAAGGTAAAAGACATCGTACTGATACCAGGTATCTTCCCAAACTTCGTCAATCCTACTCCCACAATGGCATACTTGTCTTTTAAGCTCATTCTTCGTACTCCCTAGTACCTCACACCTTTCAATCACTGATACGCTGCGTTTGCTAGGGCTATAGTTCACCTTCCTTTCCAAATCGGCTTTCGCTTTTGGGCGAAGGCTAAGGGACCTTCCCTAGCATCCTCAGTCATGAAGACCTCAGCCGCAATCTGCAATTCTAACTTCAGTGCTTCATCTATTGGCAGATTCATACACTGCCTGACAGATCTCTTGACGGCCTGAATAGCCAACGGAGCATTTTCACAAATCTTTTCGGCGATCCTGATAGCCGTGGGCATCAATTTCTCTTTCGGAACCACTTGGTTGATCAGCCCAATCTCGTACGCCTGCTTAGCAGAAATAAAGTCACAGATCAGTAGAATCTCCATGGCTCTTACGAAAGGAATCTGCTGTGGGAGCCTCACCGTCGAGCCACCCCCTGGGAAGAGGCCCCGCTTGGGCTCTGCGATAGAAAAGGTAGCATGTTCTGCTGCAATACGTATGTCCGTACCCTGCAGCATCTCCAGACCACCCGAGGAGCATATTCCATTGACAGCAGCAATAATGGGTTTCCAGACGTCTCCTTCACGGAGTACAGCCACCAAGGGAGCATTCGGAGGATACTCATCTCCAAGAAGAGATTTCTCCCCACTGGCGAGCTTGTCGATGTTCTTCGT
This sequence comes from uncultured Dehalococcoidia bacterium, assembly GCA_964573655.1. Lineage (GTDB taxonomy): Bacteria > Chloroflexota > Dehalococcoidia > UBA2247 > RBG-13-53-26 > CAYWDP01. The sequence goes on along the minus strand of CAZNKW010000049.1, from coordinate 4,112 downwards.
GACGGCTGGGATGAACTTCTTGAGGTCAGCACCAACGCAGAAGTCTTTGTCTCCCGCGCCAGTCACAATGGCTACCCAAAGATTTGGGTCGTCTCGGAAATCCAGCCAGGCCTTGGCCAGCTGTCCTGTGGTCTCCAGATCTAGTGAATTCCGTGCCTCAGGGCGATTAATCGTTATGATGGCGATATGCTCTCTTTTTTCATATATAATTGCCATGGTTCCTTCCCCCTCCGTCCGATTTCTTTAGAAGTCAGTCTAGTCGTTGATGCTTGAGCAAGGCATTTCTCCTATAATGACACCAGCATTGAGATCTCCCGGGAGCATCATACACTAATGCCCGGGGCTATCTGTCTAATACTCTTGTTCCTTTTCCAAATAATGCCACCATGGCTTTGACTGCCTTTTCTCCAAGGGGACTGTAGAAGTCCTTTGGCTATCCCTAGAATGTTCCTGCAGGTAGTTCTTCCCCTACTCCTTTACTCAGGTGCTAGCACCCGAAGAATCATCCTTCGATGGCCCAATATTGTGAATCCCTCGCATGCGTGGCATTCAAACAACCTTATTTAGGATTCAGCTAGGACCCCTGGGCTGAAACCTGGGAATGGCTCAGTATAGGGGTAGCGAGCTGGTGTGGGAACACCTCCTTTTTGCCAAGCGCGACGACCGTCCCAGTAGTCTTCCCTCTCCAGAATCACTGCTGTTCCCTGGCCCCAGCCACCACATATAGTGGCAAGGCCGAGTTTAGAACCTCTGCGGTTCATTTCGTAAGCGGTTGTCCCAAGCACCCGTATGCCGCTCGCTCCGATGGCATGTCCAACAGAACACGCGCATCCGTTGACATTTACTTTTTCCGGGTCTATTCCTAGGTCTTTACATAGCGCCAGTGGCACTGTTGCGAAGGCCTCATTGCACTGCCAGACCTCTATGTCATCCGCGGACAAGCTTGCTCTCTCCAGGACCTTCCTTGTTGCCTTGATAGCGCTATACCCCATGATTCCAGGGTCACAGGCTACATGCTCTATCTCCCTTATGGTGCACATCGGTACCAGCCCCAGTTCTCTAGCCGTATCCTTTGCGATATAGACGCCGAATGCTGCTCCGTCATTCTCCGCAGACGCGCTAGCTGCGTTTAGTACCCCGTCGGCACCATAAAGGGGCGGAAGACTTCGTATCTTCTCAAGCGTCGATTCAGGCCTTACGGTCTGGTCATAATCAACTACCCTTATACTACCATCAATCAGCTTGGCCTCCATGGGGATTATCTCATTCTTGAACCTTCCCTCTCGATGAGCTGTAGCTGCCCTCATGTGGCTCCTCCAGGCCCATTGGTCATGCTGTTCCCTAGTGAGACCGTACTGCTTCGCGATATTCTCAGCGGTTATCCCCATGCCTACCAGTATGTTCAGATCCACTGTCTGAAACAACTTTGAATTTGGCAAGTAGCGTTCCCGACCGAATCTCTCCATCGCTGCCACTAAATCTGTGTCAGGAGTTATTGTCGGAATGGGGAAACTGGAGCAACTCTCTATTCCGCCAGCGATATATATATCTCCGTAGCCCAGCATGATTTCCATTGCGGCAATCATCCCGGTCGTCATGCCGGACGTACAAGCCCTGTCCAGCGTTAGAGCACGCGTATTGTAGCCGCAGGTCATCAGAGCCATTCCCCTGCCCATGTTGCCCTGCACATAGCTGAGGTTAGGCGAACCCGAATATATGCCATCGATTGCACTGCGTTCTATTCTTGTTCGTCGTAGCAAGTCTTCGATTACCACGATGCCCAGGTCATCAGAACGGCAGGCATCAAAGAACCCCGGCTTTCCCTTTGCAGCCCCTCTCCCTTGCGGAGTTCGAGCATAGTCCACAAGTACCACTTCCCTTATCTTCACATTCATATTCTGTTTCACCCTCCCTCGTCCAGATTCGACGAAACCTGGAGACAGGCCAGCTTGCACGCCTATCGTTGTCTTAGGTCTTAGCCACTACTACGAGGTTTGATGCTGGGCCACAGTTGCTGGGCTATCCTCTCATAATGGAAATCCGCATCCCCGAAAATTACGTCTGCTGCTTTCGCTCTCCTGTAGTAGAGGCCAACGTCGTGGTCTCTCGTCATCCCGATAGCACCATGGATTTGCACTGCTCTTTCGGTGACGAACTTGTATGCCTCATTGACCCAGGCTTTGGCTGCTGAGACCTGCAAAGTGCATGGCAGACCCTCTTGAACCATCCAAGCTGTCCTGTATGTCATTCCCTTAGCTGTCAGAGTACGGGCGGACATGTTGGCCAGGTAATGCTGAATGACCTGAAAAGCTGCAATAGGTTTGCCGTACTGCACCCTTTCTTTTGCATAGTTCGTGGCCATGTCTACTACAGCCTCCATGGCACCTACCGACTCGGCACATTTAAGTACCGCGGCCTGCTCCAAGACTCCCTCTACTATCTTCCACCCCTGCCCCTCTTCTCCCAAGGTGTCTGTTTGGGACACTCGAACATCACTGAAGATGACCTCACATTGCTTGTCCAAAGCTATGGTGGGCATTACCTCCACCTTTATCCCAGGGTTCTTGGCGTTGACTAGGAACAGAGTGATCCCTGCTTGGGGCTCTGGCTTCTCGGCAGTCCTGGCTACAACCAAAAAGTAATCTGCCACCATGGCATCATTTACGAAGAGCTTTGTGCCATTTATAGTGTAACTGCTGTTTTTACACTCTGCTCTTGCTGCAATCGACGAGGGTTCATAGGTGCCAGCGGGTTCAATGAGAGCAAACGCTGTGATGACTTCTCCATGAGCTATACGGGGAAGGATCTCCTGCTTCTGCTTATCGCTTCCGTATCGGAGTATAGGAAGAGCCCCGAGAACTTCCGTAGAGAATAGAGGGGACGGGAATATGTTCCTTCCTATCTCCTCGAAGAGAACCAACAGAGTCATGAAGTCTGCCCCAGCTCCCCCATACTCTTCAGGGATGATGAGCCCTATCCATCCTAAGTCAGTGATCCTCCTCCATAGTTCCGGATCGTGTCCCTTCTCACTTTCTTCAAGTTCCCTGACCTTCTTCTTAGGGACCTCAGTAGTTAGGAAATTCCTCGCTGCGGCTCGCAACATCTGCTGCTCTTCAGTGAAGTCGAGGTTCAATTCTTCACCTCCGTACTTTCGACTTTGGCTAGGTGCATACCTGCTACGGAATCACCAGCGAGTGGTGTCTTACCAAATCCCCCTTATAAAGATGGAGCGTGTAAGTGTCTATTTCGTGATGGAGCAATTCACATATATCACAGGCGTTCTGCGCCTGTCAAGCCTTATCGTCTGGGTACGATAGCGCATCTGGAAGCCTGCCCCTTATCCTGCGCTTCAAAGGCTTCGTTGACTTCTTCCAGTGGATAGTAGTGTGAGATGATTTTGTCAAAGGGGTACTTGCTCTTGGTACGACTCAGGAAATTGAGTGCCTTCTTTAGGGTATCGCGTCCGTACATCACTACACAGAAAATGCTTTTGGAACCTAGCACGAGGGAAGAGGGGTCAGCCTCGAAGGTTCCATGTCTTGGGCTAATGTTGCCGATCTCCAAGTAGCGGCCACCGTTGCAAAGCATATCGAGTCCCTCGGGGATGACCGTGGGGAAACCTACCAACTCTGCAACGACATCTGCTCCCCAACCTCCCGTGGTCTCTTTAACGCGCTGCACCCGTTCCTGAGGAGTCTTAAACTCTCTCGTGTCAATCAGTTCGTCAGCCCCAAAGGCCCGAGCCAACTCCAGGCGTTCGACGATGCCATCGATAACAATGACCTTATGAGCACCCATCTCCTTGGCTACTGCGATAGCGTTGATACCCAAGCCGCCTGCTCCTTGGATAACAATGGTCTCTCCAAACTTTAGGCCAACCTTCTCTAAACCATAGATAACCTCGGATAGGGCACAATTAGCAAAGGTCACAATATTGTCGCTGAGGTCATCTGGTACCTTGAATACAATGTGATTTGGGCGCAGGTAATAGTAGTTGGCATATGCCCCCACGAAGTGAGGCGGCTGCTCACAGGAAGCCATAAAGAACATGTTCATGGGACAGGCCGCATGATTCCCCTTCAAGCATGCCGGGCAGCGACTGCAGGAGTAAA
>CAZNKW010000048.1:0-7232 GCA_964573655.1 uncultured Dehalococcoidia bacterium | reverse complement strand
GTCGTCTTCGCCGAGATGGCCTCTCCCCGCACTATTGCCAATCTGAGAGAGAATCCTCAAGTATCAGCTATGGTCTTTGACCCGGCTACCTGGGGAGGATGCCGAATCTGGGGCAAGGCAGAGATAATTGATTCAGGCCCTCTATTTGACTCCTTTAAAGCTGAATTTGCTCGCCTGAAAATGGACGTCCATAGCATCGTTAGGATAGCCGTCGAAAAAGTTGAGATTATGCCTCCCTTGAAGAAAGCAGGTTAAAAAAGGAGATGGATTTCCGATTCTCTGAAGAGGAGGAGAGGCTTCGGGAAGAGGTTCGCCAGTTCTGCCAGAAAGAGCCGCCAGAAAGCTTCCCCTGCGAAATAGAAGACGAGGGTTACGGCTTTGGCGGATGGTCTTCTGCCTTCACCCGTCGGTTAGGGCAAAAGGGATGGTTGTCCATATCCTGGCCCAAAGAGTATGGCGGCCTGGGACGCTCAATCATGGAGCGTTTTGTCGCCGCCGAAGAGCTGGCCTACCACAGAGCACCCCAATATGGGCACTTATTCGGTGATGCTGTGGCGGCAGGCATTCTTGGCTACGGCACCGAGGAGCAGAAGAAAACATTCCTTCCTCAGATGGCCAGAGGAGACATTCTCTGGGCTACCGGGCTGAGCGAGCCAGGGGCCGGGTCTGACCTACTGAACACGGCGACACGTGCCGCAAAGGACAGCGACAATTACATCCTCAACGGACAGAAGATATGGCCTACCGGTGCTCATCTAGCAGATTGGTGCCTCATTCTAGCCAGAACAGACCCTGAAGCTCCCAAATCGAGAGGCTTGAGCACCTTCCTGGTGAATACGAGGAGTCCTGGTATAACAGTGAATCCCATCATTGACATGAGCGGCAGCAAGTCCTTTTGCGAGATCTTCCTGGAGGACGTCCGTGTCCCCAAGAGCTGTCTTCTGGGGCAGGAGAATCGGGGACTTCCCCTGGTGTTTGCCTGCCTGGAAGGGGATAGATTCTGGGGCAGGTGCTTGAGACATGCCGGGAGCAAGAAGGACCTGGAAGAGCTGGTGGAATATGTCAACGAAGCCTCGTACGACGGGCGGCGCCTGAAGGATGACCAGGTACTGCGAGATACGCTGGCTGAGATAGCTGTTGAGCTTGAGGTGTGTCGCATGATTAACTACAAGGCTGCCTGGCTGCTGAACAAGGGGCAGAGCATAAGCTGGGAGTCTTCCGTAGTCAAAACGTTTGCCGACGAACTGGGCCAGCGTCTGGCCCAGGTGGGACTACAGGTCCTGGGGCCGCAGGTGCAACTGAGGGAGGACTCCAAATGGACTGCTTTAAGAAAGAGGTTCACCTTCCTCTACACTTTCAACAGGGGGCTGAGCCTAGCTGGTGGCACCTCGGAAATACAAAGGACTACCATAGCCCTGAGAGGCTTGGGCTTGCCCAGAGGATAGATAGAAGAAAAAGGATAGAGGCATGGATTTTTCCTTTACTGAAGAGCAAGAAATGCTGCGGAAGATAGCCCGTGATTTCCTCACCACCGAGTGCCCTAAGGATTTAGTGCGCCAGATGGTTAAGGATGAGAAGGGGTACACTCCCGAACTGTGGAAAAAGATGGCAGAGCTGGGATGGATGGGACTCATTATTCCCGAAGAGTATGGAGGAATAGGAGGCAGCTTCCTAGATGTTGTAGTGCTCCTTGAGGAGATGGGAAGGGCGTGCTTGCCGGGACCTTTCTTCTCCTCTTTGATAGGCACCCTAGCCATTCTGGAAGCGGGAAACGAGCCACAGAAGAAAGAATTGCTCCCCAAGATAGCTCAAGGCGAGCTGCTCTCGACCTTAGCTATCAGCGAACCGGGTGTTGGCTATGAGATGAATACTATCCAGTGCCAAGCTATGCTGAAAGGTAAGGAATATGTTATTAATGGCACCAAGCTTTTTGTGGAAAATGCCCATGTAGCCGATCTCATAGTATGTGCTGCCAAGAGCAAAGACGGCACCGGTCACCAAGGCATCACCTTGTTCCTCACCAACGCCAAAAGTCCCAACCTGACCTGCACCTTAATTGAGACTATAGCGGGTGACAAGCAATGCGAAGTGTCTTTCCAGGGGGTGAGAGTCCCCCAGGGCAGCATTCTAGGGGAACTTGGTAGGGGTGAGGAATGCCTGAAGAGCCTGCTGCAGGTGGCTGCAGTGGCTAAGTGCGCTGAAATGCTGGGCGGTGCTCAGCAGGTCTTGGACATGACAGTCAATTATGTCAAGGAAAGAATCCAGTTTGACCACCCAATTGGCACTCTGCAAGCCATTCAGCATCACTGCGCCAATATGTTGATTGACCTGGAAGGAATAAGGTATATCACCTATCTGGCAGCTTGGAAAGTCAACGAGGGTCTGCTTTTCAGCAAAGAGGCTGCTATAGCCAAGGCATGGGCCAGCGAGGCCTTCCGGCGAATATCAGATTTGGCTCACCAGTGCCATGGAGCTATTGGCTTTTGCGAAGACCATGACTTGCCTCTTTACTCCAAGCGAGCCAAGGCATCCGAGTTCGCCTTTGGCGATGCTCGGTTTCAACGACGATTTGTAGCTCAAGAAATTGGACTTTGAAGAAAGGAGGTTCATTTTAAATGCCGGCTAAAAAACAGGTTCCCATAATCGAAGGGTTATTTACCTGGCCCTCCGATAAGCCACAGCTTATAGCTAGTAGATGCAAGAAGTGCGGGACAGTGTCCTTTCCTAAAGCCGCCTTCTGTGCCAACCCCGATTGCGAAAAGGTGAGAGAGAATGTAGAAGAGGTAAAGTTGAGCAATAGGGGAAAGCTATGGACCTGGACCATTCAGAAGTATGCCCCGCCAGCACCTTTTAGAAAGGAACCCTTCGAGCCCTATGGTATAGGGATGATAGATACCAAGGAAGGCTTAAGGGTTCTGGGCATACTAACCACTACCGAAAACGTGAAAATAGGCATGCCAGTCGAAATGACCGTAGGGAAGCTGTATGAAGACAATGAGAACGAGTATATCACCTGGATGTGGAAACCCGTAGGTTAGCGAAACTGGATATTGAAGACGAAAATTTAGAAACAAGGAGAGAATAATGAAGAAATTCAGGGAAGTGGCCATAGTAGGAGTAGGACTGCATCCCTGGGGCGTATTCGCAGACAGGTCTATGCCTGAAATGGCTGTAGAGGCCATATGGGAGGCTCTGGCAGACGCCAAGATGGAGTGGCGGGAGGTGGAATCAATGGCCGCTGGCGGCTATCTCTGGGTCTCCCAGAGAGAGGGTATGTTTGGCATACTAAGCGGTACCGCCATCTCGTCGGCCATGGGCGGAATTGGAATACCTATTACTAGTTGTGCTAATGCCTGCGCTACCGGCGGGGCTATTTTCAGGGAGGCATATCTGGCAGTTGCCAGCGGGTTATATGATACCTCCATTGCTGTGGCAGCAGATAAGTCGGCGGGAGGGTTCTTCAGACCCCAGTCTCAGGATACCAAATTTGATCTGGATTACATACGCTATGTTATGACGGGAGAGACGAATCCAGCTTACTGGGCCATGGAATGCAAGAGGAGAATGCAGGATGTAGGTACCACAGAAGAAGACCTGGCCATGGTCAAGGTGTTGACCAGCAAGCCTGCCCCTTACAACCCAAAGACAAGATATAAGAAGGTCTTTACCAAGGAAGAAGTCCTCAATTCAGCCATGGTATGTGACCCTCTGCACTTGCTGGAGATTTGTGCCACCAGCGACGGAGCAGGGGCAGTCATCATGTGTTCCCTGGACAAAGCCAAGAAGTACACCAGTAAGCCGTTATTGGTGGAGGCGGCCGTTATCGGCAGCCCGACGTTCGGCGATAATACCGTACCGTTGACATACTTGAGCGCATACCCCAGACGGGGTGTCGGAATTCTGACCGAGAGCAGAAATGCCATCGCTGCCGCCTATAAGATGTCGGGCAGAAAACCGGAGGACATAGACATAATAGAGCTGCCAGACAACAGCTCATGGCATTACGTTGCCTACCTGGATTGTATCCTGCAGGCGCAAGATGGAGAGGCTGAAAAGATGCTCCGGAAGGGTGACGTTGACCCCATAGATGGCAAACTGCCGGTCTGTCCCAGTGGTGGTCTGGGCTCCTGTGGTGAGGCTGTAGTAGCCCAAGGGCTTTTCCAGATATATGAGCTGGTAAAGCAACTGCGAGGCGAAGCCGGCCAGCGGCAGGTGAAGAAGAAGCTTAAAGTAGGGCTGGCCCAAACTTACGGGTATGCCGGAAACAATGCCGCTTGCATTGTCAGCAAGGCGTGGTAACTTTGATTCAGTATAGGCGCCTTGGGGTTACCCAAGGCGCTGAATTCCAATTAAGGAGGTGCACACATGAGCAGTATAGAAGCCCTTAAAGCTGCCATAGGGCAAAAAGGCCCCCCGACAACCTACGAGATCGATAAGAGCATGATTCGCCGTTTCTGTGATGCCATAGGAGACAAGAACCCGAAGTGGAAAGAGGTCATGCCGCCGGGTCTGCTAGCTGCGGCGATGCTTATGGGGCAGGGAGCCATGACGCCGCAATGGCCTTATCCAGGGATAGTGGATGCTGGACTGGAATTGGAGGTTTTCAAACCTATCAAGCCGGGCGATACCATCACCATTGTCAATGAGCTTCATAACGTTGAAGACAAGTCCAGTGAAAGGGGCAAACGACTACTGGTTTCCTTTAGATCCACCATTAAGAATCAACGGGGTGAGGTGGTGGCGGCAAGCACTGGCAGGGTAATGAACATCGGATGAACAGGCTCGCTCTATCTCGATTACCTGGACACAATACACCCCACTCAATCCCGTTTGCCATTAATGTCTAGAGGTTTGGTGGTTATGGCAAGCTGAAGAGGATTGTGCTCTCTCTGCAACCTTGGATCTGTATCCAAGTTGAGTGCGGTCACCGCCTTGGGGTATTGACAACCCATCAGACAGGCTCTATAGTTATCTTGTCCGCATATTAAGTCCGTAATTCATGTGTGGGGAGGTGGTGCCTATGCCAATTCCACAGCGACTTCTCAGTTTTTGGCCGGATGAGAAGTCAGTCCCCTTCACTTCAATGGCCTGATAGAATCAAGAACAAGGAGGTCAAGACCAATGGGAAGGTATCTCATAACTTGGGAGTTGGATGCGACCAAAGTACCTGTCAGCCCCAAGGAGCGGGCAGCGCTATGGAGTCCGATGGTCAGTATGGTTAAGAATGCCATTAAGAGTGGGGTGACTAAGGATTGGGGCTCATTTCTCGGCGAAATGAGGGGATATTCAGTGGCTGAAGGGACGGAGGTAGAGATTGCTAACTTGTTGCAGCAGTGGGTTCCCTTCGTCCATTTCACAACGCACCCTATCATCTCGCTGGATGAAATGGCAAAGGTCATAAAGAATCTGGCTAAGTAGGCCAGGGAGATTCATAGACACGGGAAGGGGGCAGAGGAATTACTACTCCCCTCACCCCCTTCCCCTTTGGGTTGGCTAACACGTGCTTTGCGGGCCACTTCACTTGCCCAAAGGTTCACATGTGGCAAGCAATTGGAATGCTGCAGTGAAACAAAACCCACCAACATCAACTGAAGAAGCATCAATTTCAGTGCTCCGATTCATAGGAGCACTACATTTTTAAACACTATCGCTGTCTAGGGGTTTGGTGGTTATGATTCTCCTCGCCTAACTTCACCTATTGCCCAAAATCTCCTGCTGCGAGCGCCCTCTGGCTTGCTGTGGGTGGCTATGGAGGTGTTTTGTGGAGAGCGAGGGTGAGCCTCACGAGGTAAACCTATCTCTAGCCATGTTGAATTGAACCTTTTTGGCGATGGAATTGAGCCGAATTGGCCTTGTGCGACCCATTTGGGGGGAATTACCATATCACAAGAGGAGCGTCCTTCAGGGGCAATTGGGTTATGAAGGAACCGCAGTAGAAAGTGGTGGCAGGCGCAAGACGAGCTAGTAACTATTACCCGAGCTGGCGGCTTGATTTCACTCTCAGGACTGTGGGCTACAGCTGAGCACAACAATAGCGCTAGTAGAACGGAGATGCTATTTGAGCACTGTTGAACCTGCTTGGGTAGGAGAAAGAATAGGATGACCAGAGTCAGAGTACTCTTGGTTGATGACCACGAGATTGTCCGTCGTGGGTTGCGGCGTATGCTGGAACTCGAAGAGAGCGTGGAAGTTGTGGGCGATTGTGCCAATGCCCAGGAAGCCTTCTCCCTGTTTGAGACGTTCTCTCCAGATGTTGTCCTTATGGATATTAAGATGCCTGGAACGGACGGGATCCGGGCTACCCGACTTCTGAAGGAGAAGCAGCCAGCTTGTAAGATCATTATGTTAACCCTCTATGGCGAGTACATCACTGAAGCCATCGAGGCTGGCGCTGAAGGATACCTCCTCAAGGATGTCAAGAGAGATGAGCTTGTTAGAGCTATTCGAACCGTTCAGCAGGATAGAGCACCTTTCAGCCCTTGGAGTCGAGAATCCCTTGCCGAGCTTGCCGCACTGATTAGGGATGCCGAGCGCTCTTATTTGTCCGAGCGGGAGTCAGCGATACTGCGACTGGTTGCCAGTGGTGCTACCACGAGAGAGATTGCTCACGAGCTTCTTTTCAGCGAAGCTACTATTAGAAGAGATGTGAAACGTATCCTCAACAAATTGGGTGTTCGCAATCGACCTGAGGCAGCAGCAGAAGCCTACAAAAGAAGGCTGATCTAGTGCCCTTGGCATTACCTTCCGAAAGACCGACCCTTAGTAAGCAACCCACTAGTGGGTCTCCCTTTCTTTGACCCACCCCTTTACCTCGTAAGGTAGCTCTTTTATCCCTTGTGTGACCCGTTGGGCCCATCAAATCGACCCTAGTTGTTCGATTTACATTAGCGAAAACTAGCCTTACGGAATGCCAAGCAATCATCTCCTCCAGCCACTCCATCCACAAAATGCCTTATGCCCCGTCTCACTGACCAAGATTCTTCTGCCCGTCGCCCAAAATCCCTTGTCGCTAATGCCTCTGAGGGGGTTTTGAGAGGCAATCTTGGAAGGGCAAGGGTGAACCTCATGAAGTGAAACCATCTCTGGCCATATTTGAATTGATACTTTTTGGTGACGAAATTTGGCGGAATTAGCGTTGTGCAACTCATTTTCTAGACAGTACCATACAAGAAGAATGCATGCTGTGCTTTCTAGACGTTTGTTCCCGGGATACCGAAAGGAGGTGAGAAAGA
>CAZNKW010000047.1:2409-7319 GCA_964573655.1 uncultured Dehalococcoidia bacterium | reverse complement strand
TCATGGCAGTCAGGGGCAACTTTGAGCCTGGGCTCGGTCAGTTTCTGAACCTCCTTCGGCGTCCAGCCGGGAGCAATCTCCTTGAGAACAAGCCCGCGAGCGGTGACCTCGATAACAGCAATGTCTGTCACGATTAGATCGACGCACTTTGGCCCTGTCAGCTCGTAGTCGCACTTCTTTACTATCCTGGGCTTGCCATCCTTGGTGGTATGGTTCATGACGATAATCACTCTCCTGGCTCCAAAGGCCAAGTCCATAGCTCCCCCAATGGTGCCGACCTGCCTCTCAGGCACCATATAGTTGGCCAGGTCACCCTTCTCCGAGACTTGATATGCCCCCATGACGCTGATATCAATATGTCCTCCCCTTATCATGGCAAAGGACTCATCGTGGCCGAAAAAGCACATTCCCGGTTTCGGATGGACGGTCTGACCGCTGGCGTTAACTATGTCAAGGTCACCCTCTCCCGGAAGCGTTGCCTCACCGAAGCCGAGGACACCATTCTCGCTATGAAACAGCACCTCTCTGCCTGCCGGCACAAAGTTGGCCGCCAGGACAGGGATGCCGATTCCCAGGTTCACAATGTCGCCATCCTGGAACTCCTTAGCCACCCGAAGGGCCATTGTCTGCCTGTCTAGTCTTGCTTTTTCCTGCATGCTATCTCTCCTTAGGCGGATGTGCTGCCTTGAACTTTTCAAAAGACTCTTTAGCCTCAGCGCTGACCTCCTGCTCCCCTTCAGGACGGGTCAGCTTAGGACGCGCCACCACTCTGTCCACGTAAATCCCCGGAGTGACGATAACCTCCGGGTCCAGCTCCCCCAGTTCCACTATCTCGTCTACCTCAGCGATGGTAACCCTGGCTGCTCCAGCCATAGTCGGATTGAAGGTCCGCGACGTTCCTCTGTAGACCAGGTTTCCCCAGCGGTCCCCCTTGTGAGCATGTATCAGCGCAAAGTCAGCCTTGATAGGCAGCTCCAGCAGATACTCCCGGCCGTCGATGACTCTTTTCTCTTTTCCTTCCTCCACCACCGTGCCGACGCCCACCGGGACATATACCCCACCGAGACCCGCCTTGGCTGCCCTGATACGCTCTGCCAGCGTGCCCTGGGGGACCATCTCTATCTCGACCTTTCCGGCCCTCAAGAGCTTCTCGAAGTTATTCACGTAGAGGGCGCTCACTGGAGCAGAAACGATAGCCTTCTTTATGCGCTCGTTCCTCACCAGAATATCCATGTCCTCGGGGAAGGGGGCATTCTGCAGCCGCCAGACATCAGCGCCAAAACCAGTGCTGTTGGATACCGTGGTCAGATTCTTCACTCCCTTGCGGTACACCGCCTCCAGCAGGCAACTGGGTATGCTGACGACAGTGCCAAAGCCGCCTACCATAATCACCGCCCCATCCTCTATATCAGCCACGGCTTCATCGAAACTAGCTACTATTTTGTTTATCGGCATAGATCCCTCCCAATAAGAAAACTATTAGCCTTTGAGCCTTCCCTTTACCCCAGCGGCTTGAAGTATTTGATATCCAGAATACTGGCGGCACGCTCTTCCTTGAATACCGCCTGAACCCTCATGCCAATTCTCAGTTGCTCCGGGTCGACCTCGCCCAGCAGATGAACCAAGCCAGTATCAGCACCATCCAGTTGAATAACCCCGTATACCAGCGGGGGCTCCGCCGGCTGGACCGGGTTCGGCTGGTGGCAAACAGAATAGGTAAGCACGGTGCCCTTGTGGCTCACTTCAACCCACTCATCAAGCTGGCCAAAGCAATCTTTGCAGACAGACCGAGCTGGGACATAAACACGGTTACAGGTAGGGCATCTCGTACCCATAATCCTCTTTTTATCTCTCAGTTCAATAAGGAATCGGCTCCCCACGGCGCCAGCGGAATAGGTATTCGGGATGTATATCTGTCCATGATAAATCCAGACATCCATCCCTTCCAGCTTCTCGGTCACTTTCGCCATCTCTTAACCTCCTACTCCTCAATGGTCCTGAAATAGAGGATGTCAGCCGGACCCTGGCCACGCTCCTCGTAATCTTCCTTCCAAACAGCCTGTACTCGCATCCCCACCTTCAGTTTATCTTTATCTGTTTCCTCCAGAAAGGCTCTATAATAAACGCCATTATCCAGAAGGATCGTGGCCGAAGGATAGGGATTGGCCCACTTCTCACCGTAGTGGGGGTCCCACAGAGGGTAGACCAGATAAGTGTACTGAGTTACCGTGCCTGTTTGGGGTAGCTCCACCCAGTCCCACCCCATGTCAACCTTGCACTTAGGGCAAACCACTGTCGGCGGTAGCCAGATCTCCCGGCACTTGGGACACCGATTGCCTACGATCTTCTTGCTTTCCTTCGCCTCTGCATAGAACTTGCCCAGGTACTTGCCTGTTGACCAGTTGTAAGGGCGGGGAGTATTAAAGGCTGCTTGAATGTACTCTGGCTTTGACTCTTTTGCCTTTTTCTCAGGGGACTCTCTTGCCATTCTATTGCCTCCTACAATGACCTCTTGAGCAAAGTCAGCACTGTCCAATTTGGTCCACCAAGGGCGGTAGCCAGGGCTGTCTTTATATCCTTGGTAGCCTGGTGCTCGCCGGCATCACCACGAATCTGGAGAGCAGCTTCGGCAACACGGATGACGGGGGTAGCCCCAATAGGATTGGTGGCTATTACACCGCCGGAGCAGTTTACCGGGAACTCCCCCTCTATTTCGGTTATGCCTTTCTCTACCAGCTTCCAACCCTGGTTCTTTTCACAGAAATGTAAGTGCTCATAGAGGCTCATTTCCTCCCAGTTTGACGGCTCATAAACTTCCGCCATATCGATGTCTTTTCGAGGGTTGGTTATGCCGTTTCTCTTGTAAAGCCTCTCGCAGGCCACATGCTGAGTGTAGGTCTCTTTGCCAGTGGGATCGCCGAAGATCCCGGCACGGAAGGGTTCCTGATGCGCCACCTCCACATCAGCCACCCAGACTGGCTTTTTGGTGATTTTCCTGGCTCTTTTCTCCGAGGCAAATATAAGGGCACAGGCACCGCAAGACTGGGGGCAAAAGTCCAGCAGCCTGAGGGGCCACACCAGGTATCCAGACTTGAGAATCTCGTCCACACTCTTCAGGCCAAGCTTCAGGTGAGCATAGGGGTTTCTACAGGCACCCCGGTCTGCCTTAAGCCGCACCATAGCGGCATGCTCCTCCTTGGCCCCTGATGTCTCCATATACGATAGTGCCTGTTTGGCGAACTCTCCGATGGCACCTGTCGCTGCGCCTTTACCCCATATTGGAGTAGCAGCAGCGGTTATAGCAGCGGTCGTATCACCACAATCCTGCTTCTCAAAGCCGATGACCAGGGCCAGGTCATAGAGACCCGAGGCGACGAAGTAGAACCCCTCGACTACCACTGAACCGCCGCTGGTACCGCCGGTGCAAACCTTCAAACCTGGCTTACCAAAGTTGCCCACTTCAGCAGCCATCCCGTGGTCAGGGAAATAGATTCCTTCGAAGGTTTCCATATTGGCGAAGAACACGGCCTCAATTTCCCTTATGCTCAACTGAGCATCGGCCAGGGCTGCTCTCACCGCCTCACCCACCATCTCCGCCTGATTAACATCGGGACGCCTGCTCTTATGATAGGTTTGCCCAATTCCTACTATAGCTACTCTATTAGGCATATCTCACCTCCGACTACGTGTTGCCCAGAATCATGACACACTGGTGCTGGCCACAGATCCCGGTGACACCATGGGCTAGGGCTATCTTAGCTCCTTTCACTTGTCTATCGCCCGCCTCACCGCGAAGCTGCAGCACTGTCTCAGCCACGCGCGTCATTCCTGCCACACCGTTGGGGTTGCCTGGCAGCACACCCCCCGAAGGGTTCACCGGCAGCTTGCCTCCCATCTTGGTCACTCCAGAATCGATGAGCCTGCCTCCCTCGCCACGCCCGCAGAAACCAAGCCCCTCCATCCATAAAAGCTCCTGATAAGAGTACTCACCAGATATCTCAGCCACGTCTATCTGCCTCAAAGGATTCTTGATGCCGGCCATGCTGTAGGCCTTTTTGGCCACCTTCACCAGGGCATCGCAATCGGCCAGATCCCGGTCTCCCAGGTAGTGTGTCTCGTAACAGTTGGACACTCCCAGTATCCACGCCGGTTTCTTGGTCAGCTTTCTGGCTTTCTCCTCTCGAGCCAGAATCATGGCGCAAGCGCCATCGGAGATTGGCTTGGTATCCAGATGCCTGATAGGAAAGGACAACATCTTCGAGCCAAGGACATCCGCTACAGTGATATCCATAGGCTCCTGGGCATAGGGATTATTCTTGGCATTGCTGCGGTTCCTTACTACCACCTTGGCACACTGCTCCGCCGTTATGCCGTACTTGTACATGTAGCGTTTCGCCTGCAGAGCAGCAGACGACAGAAAGTCCAGACCCAACGGCCTCATGAGAGCAGGGTCAAAGGCAGCATTCTCAATCACGCTCTTCACACCTTGAGATTCCTTCATATGTGCCACCACCAGAACGATATTCTGGTGACCGGAGAGGAGCTGAGACATGCCAACATAAACCGCGTTGATTCCATCCTCAGCTACCTTGTCCTCATGCCCCATGTGCGCGCCCACAACGTGCTGAATGTTCATGTTAGATATCGTCCTGCCATCCCAGAAATCCTGGGAACAGGTGACAGCAGAATCGATGTCAGACAAAGTAAGTCCCGTCGCCTCCAGCACTTGCTTTATCGCCTCATACGCCAGTTCCTCCTCACTTACGTCACTCCGGTTCGGGTGGTACTTTGTCTGGCCTACTGCTACTATACCTACTCTTTCCGCCATATATGTCTCCTTCCTAAACTGTTACCCGTCGAATCACGGCACAACTGCTAACGGGTACTGCCTCTACCTTATGCTCGCCCAA
>CAZNKW010000047.1:0-2309 GCA_964573655.1 uncultured Dehalococcoidia bacterium | reverse complement strand
ATCATCCTCATAGGCGAGGTCCAAAAAGCGACCCTAGCCAAATTTACCCCGGTGCTAGAACACGCATGTCACCCCAGTAAATCCTGCTAAAAGGCTGTCTTCCGAGCGCGGTAGTACTGGAGCACCATGCGGGCTACCTTGATACCTGATTCCGTCGCCTGATGGGTGCCCATGCCCACACCACCGGCATCGCACCCCACATAGAACAAGCCCCGAATGGGTGCCTTGGGTGAGGGCTTGTATTTGCCGCACTGCCCCGCTATCTGACCCAGGCCAACACACTCACCCCCCTGCCCCAGCAATACCGCATCCCGGGTAAGAGCGGATACTTGGGCCGGCCCTGCTTGTTCCTTTGCTTCAATGACCGGTGGAACCTCAGGCCAGATCTTAGCCATCATCTCATCCATCTTGCCCCACAGCATCTTTATCTCCCTGGCCTCGGGGTTAGGGGAGCAAATGGTGCCAGCGATAATACACTGCTTGCCTGGAGGTGCCATATCAGGGTCATAGTTGGAGGGCACCAACATAAACATGATTACCTCCTCAGGGACATGGCCTGCCTTGACCCTGAGGAAACGCTCCGTGTTCCACCAAGTATCGTCAGCGTAAGCCAGATACATGGGATGTTTCAGTACCGGCTTACTGAGAAAATAGCGCACACCGGTGAATCCCCAGCCGGGGATCAAGTTTTTCACATAGTTGGCATAGCTCTTGTCAAAGTGCTCCTCCCCTACTAGCTTAAGCACGGTGGGCTGGATACCAGCGTCACTTATGACAATAGAGGCCTCAATGGCTTCCTCTTTGGTGGTCACCCCAGTAACCTGACCATCTTTGACAAGAATCCTCTCCACCCTGGCTCGCGTCCGCACCTCACCTCCATTGGCCTTGAGTGCCTCAGCCATGACACTAACCAGACGCCCAAAGCCGCCGACATAGTAGCCACCACCACCATAAAGGCCGATATGCTGCATAATCTTGACCTGCTCTGATGCCGAAGCTAGGTCAATAGGCTCAGCCAAGGAAGCATTGGAGTGTAAAGCAAAGTAGTTGTAGAGGCCCCATGGCACCTTGTATCGGGTAAGGAATTCTTCAAAGGTAATATCATCTAAAGCATCTACCTTCTCCGGGGGTAATAGGACCATGTCAGCCAGCATCTGCAAGGCATCCTCCCGTTCCTTGGCGTCCAGTCCCCACAAGTCGAAGAGGGGTGTGGGATCTTGTCCTGTCTGAGGCATAACCGCATTCCTGTACTTACCCGACCGACCTCGATACGTTATCGAACAGGCATCAAGAGGTATTGGCTTGAGTTCAGACTCCAGACCCAGTTCCTTGAAGGCTGCCGCAAAGGACGCATCCCTCATAGGCACCTGGGCAATAGGCCACAACTCATACTTGAAACCCTTCCGGGACACGGTCATTGCCTTGCCACCGACCCGCTCGTTCTTTTCCAAGAGCAGGGGCTTGAGACCCCATTTAGCTAGAAGGGCAGCACAGGCAACACCTCCTGGGCCGCCTCCTACCACGATGACGTCATATTTCTGGCTTGCCATGATAGTCCCCCTTTCTTTTTAGTCTTATTAGTCTTAATCTGCCCTGGGTCTATCTCACGCCGCCTCATCACCACTCTTGAAAACGCCTCTAAAGGGCTATCCTACCAGTCTTATTCATCGTTGCACTGCTAATAGAAGGAAGGCATATCTGAAATTGTTCCATTTATTAGACAAGAAGCAATAATATGATGCCGCCTGCTGGACCCAGGTCTTTCTTATCTCCCAATAAAAGAGTATCTACTCCCTCTGCCTCAACAAGAAGCTCTAGCTGACAATCTCCGTCCCCATACCCCACTCCTCACCATATTTCACATCCTAGAAATCGCCCGGATGCTCAGCCTTCTTGAACCAGTGGCTGGGACACAAGGCAAACCCAATAATGCTAAGCTTGAGAAGCAGCTTTATGGTTGTTGCCAGGTCCCTGATACTGAAGCCGGCCCGGATTCTCCAGCGCACCGGCTCTAGGGTATCTACGTGGAAAATAATGTAGTCTCCCTGGCGCTTAACCTCTGCGATTTTGGCTACTAGCTCGGTTTTCCCCAATCCTGTTGATCTGAATAGCATCCTATACTAACCTCCTTCTGCCTGTTACTAAGCCATTTATTTGAGCTAACATGCATTAGATGTAGTTGTTGGCGCGTGCCTTGGTCACCATTTCAGGCTCTTTCCACCATTTCTGGATTCCCAAGTCCTCGGCTATTGTGTTGGCACAATTGTACCCCGGCCCCCATATCACACAGCCGCCTGGCCACACGCTCG
>CAZNKW010000046.1:0-7346 GCA_964573655.1 uncultured Dehalococcoidia bacterium | reverse complement strand
CTAGGTGAAGCAGATAATATCCTCACCCTTTATACTCCTTATCTGGGTAAGCTTAGAGCAGTGGCTAAAGGAGTGCGACGCCCTAAGAGTAGGCTAGGTGGGCACGTTGAGCTGCTGACTCATAGCGAGATGTCGTTGGTTCAATCTCAAAACCTGGATATTGTTACTCAAAGTCAGACCATTGAAAGCTTCCTCCCCCTGCATGATGACTTGTGGCGCACTTCCTCAGCTCTCTATATTGTCGAATTGGTTGACCGATTTACTGCTGAGGGGGAGGAAAACCATCCCCTCTTCCGGTTGCTGGTTGATACCTTGCGTTGGTTATGTCGGGCTCGCCATGGGGAGCTTGTTCTCCGCTGCTTTGAGCTACGCTTCTTTGCCTGCCTTGGCTATCAACCCCAGCTTCAGCAGTGTGTAAGTTGTCACTCCCCTCTCGAACCAGTTATTAATTTCTTTACTCCCAGCGGTGGAGGGGTGCTTTGTCCTCGTTGCCGTAACCAGGAACCGGTCGTTTACCCCCTCTCCCCCGGTGCTTTGAGGGTGCTGCGCTTTTTGCAGCGGAGTGGCTATGCCAGTGTTGACCGACTGCGGGTAACCCCTGAGCTTTCTTTAGAGCTAAAGCAACTCATGCGGCGGTATATCAGGTATCTTCTGGAGCGGGAGGTGAGGTCAGCAGAGTGGCTGGATAGGCTTGAAGAGGAAGGTTTCTCTCCTCAAAGCACCAAACATTTGTAGAGAGGCTTTGACAAGTGGACACCTTAAAGGACAAGGCTGCTATTGTAGGTATTGGCTGGACTAAATTTTCCAGAAATTCCAGGGTAAGCGTGCTTAGCCTGGCTGTAGAGGCCTGTAAGAAGGCAATTGATGACGCTGGACTAAGAGTTAAAGAAATTGATGGCGTAGTGACGCACAATATGAGTGACTCGGTGATGCCACAGGAGGTAGCTACCTGCCTTGGGCTGCCAAACATAGGATATCACCTGGAGTACTGGGGAGGTGGTCCGGCAGGTTGCCAGATAATAATAAACGCCGCCATGGCCGTAGTTACCGGGATGGCTCATTATGTGCTCTGCTTTCGAGCTCTCAATGGGTGCTCTGGGAGGCGCCTGGGGGGCAAGGGTGAAAGGCCCCCTACAACTGGGGAGGCACAGTTCCTCATCCCCTATGGATGGACAAGTTTTGTTCACGCCTTTACCCACCTTGCCAGAAGACATATGATTGAATATGGGACAACCCCACAGCAATTGGGAATGGTGGCGGTAACCCAGCGGAAGCATGCTTCCCTGAACGAAAGGGCGATGAGGCGCACCCCGATAACCATCAAAGACTACTTTAATTCCAAGATGATTGTTGAGCCTTTTCGCTTGCTGGATATCTGCCTGGAAACTGACGGCGGATGTGCGGTGGTGGTTACCTCAGCGGAGAGAGCCAGGGAGCTGAAGCACCACCCTGTTTATATCATGGGCGCTGCTATTGGGGGTGGCCCCGACCCTACCCCTTATGGTATGAACACCTTCGGTTGGCTTAGGGGCAGTCACACCGAACTATATGGCAAATATATCTCACCGCAGCTCTACGGGATGGCTGGTGTCACCCCCAAGGACATTGACCTGGCCGAGCTTTATGATGAGATGAGCATCGCCGTGCTGGTTCAATTAGAGGACTTCAGCTTCTGCCAGAAGGGGGATGGTGGCCCTTTTGTTGAAGAAGGCCGGACCCAGCTAGGGAGGGAGCTTCCGGTTAACACCCATGGTGGTTTCCTCTCTGAGGGTTATCTCCACGGATTGAATCATGTGGCTGAGGCAGTGAGCCAACTCAGAGGTGATGCCGGCCAACGACAGGTCAAGAATGCCGAGATTGCCCTTTGCACCAGCCTGGGGATGCAAGCCGGCAGTGCCCTTATACTAAGGAGGTAGTGCCTTTTGACGGTTGTCAGGTTACCAAAGTGGAGTGGACACAATACAACGCATGTAGTCTATAGGAGGTATCACTATGTCTAAACCAACAGATCAAGTAGCACAGGACATCGCGGCCATAACAAAACTCAAAGCCAAGTATTGGCACTGCATTGACAACAAGCTATGGGATGAGGTAGTCCGCTGCTTTGCCGAGGACGCGGTAGCAGACTATCCCAATGGGAAGTTCCGAGGTAGTAAGGCAATCGCGAAATCGTTAAGAGATACCCTAGGCCATGGCCCTGTTGCCCATGTGGGCCACAATCTCGGGATTGAAATAACCAGCGATACGACGGCGACGGCTACTTGGCAAGCAGATGTCTCTATGACTGATGCCAAGACAAATGCTGTATTGAAGCTTCGTACCTACTACGAGGATGACTACGTCAAAGACAAAGGCCACTGGATGATAAAATCTGCAAAGATGCGCATAATGCCTACTGATCCCAAACTGAAATGATTCACTTGTATCGCGGGGGTAATCGGCTATGAACAGGTATGAGAAACCGCTGCCTACCCCAGACATAGAGACCAAGGAGTATTGGAAGGGGTGTAAGAGGCATGAGCTATTGGTGCAGCGGTGTAAGGACTGTGGCACCTATCGCTTCCCCCCTATGCCCATGTGCCCTGAGTGCAACTCTATGAACAAGGAGTGGGCTAAGGTCAGTGGAAGGGGAAGGGTCTATTCCTGGTTTGTGGTCCACTATGCTACCCATCCAGACTTTGTGGATGAGGTCCCCTATGCGGTGGTGTTAGTGGAATTGGAGGAACAAGCCAATCTCCGCATACCCAGCAATATGGTTGATTGTAAGATTGAAGACATAAGGGCTGGGATGCCGGTCGAGGTAGTTTTCGAAGACGTCACCAATGAGATTTCACTACCTAAGTTCAGACCGGTGAGGTAATAGCATGGGGATAGAAAGGGTGCTGGAAGTTGGCATAGTGGTAAGGGACCTGGACAAAGCCATCAAGCTCTTTACAGAGGTTTTGGGATTAACGCCAGGGGAGATAGAGATATACGAACCCTACAAAATGAGATTTAATCTCTGTCGCTTGGGAGAGGTCTACTTTGAGCTGATAGAGCCGACCGCCTCAGAAGGACCAATAGCTAAATTTATCCAAACACGCGGTGAAGGACTGCACCACATTGCTCTAAAGGTATCAAATATAGAAGAAACCATGAGCCAATTTAGGGGGAAAGGCATTCAGTTTACAGAGGAAACCCCACTATACCTTCAAGTTGGCTATGGGAGAGTAAAGTTTGCCTTTGCTCACCCTCAGTCCTTGCACGGTGTACTAATCGAATTAATTGAGGCAATATAAAAATCTCAGCCCTCTAGCTTGAAAACCCTAATGGCGTTCTCCCGGAGAATTCTTTTCTTATTTTCATCCTTTATGGGCAAATCCAAGAACTCTTTCTTGCAGCGTGTCAGTCCGAAGCCATTAGTCGCCCAGAAGACCTTAGTTCGACCTATCGGCCCATCCATAAAATCAACTGTAGCCTTATAAAGGGAAGAGGGGAAGTAAGCGCCAATATTTCCGTAAACATTGGGATGTCTCCAGATCATAGATATCCACTCATCAATCCATGGCCAACCGGTATGGGTGAGGACCATAGTGAGGTTGGGGAAGTCCATGGCTACCTCGTCAGCATACATGGGACGACCTATTTCGCTGGGCAGGGGCTCCGCTGAGTGTCCCACCTGAAGAGAAACGG
Organism: uncultured Dehalococcoidia bacterium; assembly: GCA_964573655.1. Lineage (GTDB taxonomy): Bacteria > Chloroflexota > Dehalococcoidia > UBA2247 > RBG-13-53-26 > CAYWDP01. Next base: position 3,674 of record CAZNKW010000046.1, on the reverse strand, counting down.
GTATTCCCAGTTCCAGACATTTGGCATAGAGGGGATAACACTTCCTATCGTTGGGGGCACAACCAAAACTGGTGGGGTGAAACCAGACATATTTGAAGCCATATTCTTTGACTGCCCTCTCTACATCCTTAAGGCTTTCTTCAATGCGAAAAGGATTATAACCAGCACCACCAATCACTCTCCCCTTAGCTTTTTTCATGATTCCAACGATTCGTTCCACAGTGAAGCTAGTGGCCAGCCTATGTTCATGCCTTGACCATATCATTTGTTGATCCATGAACACCTTCTCCACCCCTATTTCGTCCATCTCTTTTAACATCTCCTCCACTGAGGGCTTGTAAGAAGAGGCAATAACCTTCCACCCGTCCTCTGGTGCTACCCCCAGCTTCTTCAGTACTCCACCGAAGGTGCCTTTGACTGCCGCTTCAGACTCGTAGGTTGACCAGGTCTCTTTCCATTCTTTCTCGGTGATGATACCGGCATACCCCGGCCGACACATGGTGTCAATTGCCTGAACTTCCTTCAATTCCACGATTTAACCTCCTTTATCAATTTATTCCTAATATAGTTGACCACAAAATCTCTCCTAAATCAATCCCCTCTCCTAATGGGAAGGGATTTAGGAGCGGGGGAAATTCACCTTCGCCTAGCGAGGCTGTCTAAATAGTTCTCCCTGTAGGGGAGGGACTTGTCCCCTCCCAATCTGCGGGAAACCACGAGGGTCTCCCCTACGGTTGTTTTTTGGACAGCCTGGCATTTTAGACGATATTATGCAGAAGACTATAATCCCAGGCTCACTTCACCCTGAACCGGGCCGTTCCTCTATGCGAAGCGCTGCTCGGTTCTGGCAATTATGTCATCCTGGAGAGACTTAGTCAAATCCACAAAATAAGCGGCATAGCCAGCAACCCTCACTATCAGGTCAGCGTGCCTCTCAGGGTGCACTTGAGCATCGCGTAATGTCTCAGGGTCTATCACATTGAACTGGATGTGATGAATCCCCAGGTCAGACCAGGTTTTGAGGTAATCAGCAAAGACCCTCCTGTTTTCCCCCTCCAAAAACTCAGGGGCAAACCTTTGATTGAACAGATGATTGCAGGACAATAGAGGATCAACCTTGGCAACAGAGTTGAGGACTGCGCTCGGACCCTTGACATCTCGCCCCTGCCCCGGAGAGACACTACCATCGTGGAGGGGCTCCCTGGCTTTTCTGCCATCAGGAGTAGCCGCTACGTCGAAGCCGAGGAAATACCCCATGGTGGCATTGGTACCATCAACATCGCAGGGCTCACCGTAATAGGTGGTGAATTTCCCCGTCTCCTTGGTTATCCTAAAGTGAATTACTTGGGCTAGACGATCAACATAGTCATCGTCGTTGCCGAATTTGGGGACGCTAAGCAGCGTCTGGCGCAAATCCTCTCTGCCTTCGAAATTATTCTTCAGGGCGTCGAGGAGCTCAGCCATGGTGAGCTTCCTCTCCTCAAGAACAAGCTTCTTTATGGCTGCCAGGGAATCAGCTACATTGTTAACCCCACTGGGCATGACATAACTTCTGTGGTAGTAATACCACCTTCGGCAGTCCTTACCCTTCGGGATGCAATCATCCAGCAGGGCTGAGGCAAAGGGTCGCGGCAGGTACTCCTCATAAAGCGCATCAGCAACGTTATTAATGTAGGCGTTCTTTTCGAGGAAAAAGCGGTACTGCTGGAAGATGGCTTCAATAATGTCCTCAATGGACTTGAAGGTAAGCGGGTCCGGCGTAGGATAGCCTATCTGCTGACCGCTAAGCATGTCTATACCCTGGTTCAAAGCCAGCTCCAAGCATTTAGTAAAAGAGAACATCCCCATACCCTGTCGGTAGACCATGCTCTTCCCGGGAATTATCCAGGACATGCAATTGTTAATGGCATAATCTCGAGCATCCTCTAAAGGTATCCCTTTGCTCAGCAAGTAGGGGATCATCATCTTATCATTAAAGAAGGCAGGCTGGGCTACCCCAGTCCTCTGGGTATCAATAGCCCTCAACACTAGCTCCCGGGGCATCTTGTCGTGGTATCTGATGCAGAGAGGCGGCTGCACAGAGTGCAATTCCTTAGTGGCATCGAGGATAATGTAAGACATCTCATTGGTAGCATCGTTACCCTCTTTGTCAACCCCTCCCAGGGTGATGTTTTGCCAGGCCAGCCCGCCACCACCAGCGCCGAATAACCTCGGCGGGTGGATGAAGCCCATCTCCTCAAACTTGATCCACAGAAGCTCTATAAAGTTTAGAGCATCCTCCCTGGTGATTCGCTTTTCCTCCACATCCTTTTTGTAAAAGGGGTACATAATCTGATCCAGCCTCACTCCATCGCCTAAAGTGGGGAGCTCCAGAAAATCAGTAATCAGATGGATGAAAAAGTAACACTGAAGGGCTTCGTGCAGGGTTCTGGCTGGGTTTTCCGGTACCCAATCGCATATTTCAGCGATCTTCTTCAGCTCCCTTTTCCTCTTTGGATTGGCTTCGGTCTTGGACTTTTCCCTGGCTAGCGCGGCATATCTCTTGGCAAAGGTGATGGCTGCCTCTAAGGAGATTATCACCGCTTGGAGGAAACTCCTCTGTTCTAGGTACTCTTCGGTATTCATGTGGAGGTCTGCTTCTATGGCCTTTAGCCTCTCTTCAGCCTCCTTTATTATGCCTCTCAAACCTACCCGGAGTATCTTCTCATAGCTTGGCAGCACCATGTCCCACTGGTAGCTGAAACTGGTTACGCCATTGTACCATAGGTGGGGCTTCATACTTTCCGGCACCAGGTCTCGCTCCATGCCATGAACTGATTTCCCCTTCCAGTAACTATTAATCTCTCTCAGCTCTTCCCTGCCCTTGTCATCCAGCAGGTGTCGATACTCATTCTCCACAGCCTTTTCCAGCCATCTCCAATAAAGTTCGGGATAAAGCGGTAGGGAATAGGGGTCGCTGGCCATATTGCCCACAATCCTCTCTTTATCCTGGATATAGATAGTCATGTTCTCCAAGACTTTCTTCAGGGCTTTCGCCCTTCTGATAACCATAGGCTCCCACTCCGTCTCCTTATAGGACTGGGTTACCAGGCGAGCCCGCTCCAGGCAGATCTTCACCTCTGACCTGAATCCGGCACCCATATCAACCCTCTCACTACCCCTGTAAAGACCCTTAACCGCCTTAATACATACTTTTTGCCTTAACTCTTGAACTGCCGTATCCATCTCTAAACCTCCTCAAGAAGACGATTTCCTTTGGCACTCATTGCACAGTCCTCGAAACTCCAAACGATGACTCGAGACCCTAAAGCCCGTCTTATGGGCTACTCTCTCATTGATGCCGTTATCAAGGGGCTCACAAATATCAAAGACGTGATCGCACTGTTCACACCTGAAGTGATAGTGGTTCTGAGCATTGCCATCGAATCTATTTAAGGTACCAGCGAAATCCAATTCCAGGATCTCTCCTTCTTGTTTCATCAGTTTCAGGTTGCGGTAGACGGTTCCCAGGCTGATGTTTGGTATCTCCCTCCTCACCTGCTGGTAAATCCAATCTGCCGTGGGATGGCAAGTCGTTCCCTTCAGAGCTTTCAGGATAGCCTCCTTCTGTCTTGATTTCCTAATCATCATAGGATGCTTACCAGACTAATCAATAATAATGATAGCTATTACTA
>CAZNKW010000045.1:0-7370 GCA_964573655.1 uncultured Dehalococcoidia bacterium | reverse complement strand
GAGAACGTGTGACTGGCAGTCACAAGGTCGGGGGTTCGAGTCCCCCCAGCTCCACTGTGAGAGACTTGAACTCCCACCTATCACACACTTAGCCAGAAAGTGTAGCCCTGTCTATCTCGATTACCTGGACACAATACACCCCAATCAATCCCCTTTGAAGTCAATGTCTAGGTGTGGCTTGAAGGCTTTTGGCAATGTGAGGAAGGTTGTAACCTTCGCACTAGCTTGAATCTGCATCCAAGCCGAGTGCGGTAAAATGTCGGAGAGGATTCTCCCCACGACCCTAAGCTATTAGAATGGGAGCGAACATATAATGCGATAAGACTGCATCAGTCCCTGGGCTACTTAACTCCACTTAAGTTCCTGGAGGAATGGAAGGAAAATCAGAGAAAGGAGGTGGTGTGTCACTAAGGTACTGGACGAGTACAGGTATGGATCGCGGTCGGCATCGCCGCAGCCCTTGGAGTTGGTGTTGTGGCATATTTGATCCGCAGGAGGGTGGGGGCAGGGTAGTGCCCTTCATTTCGATTACCTGGACACAATACGCCCCACTCAATCCCGTTTGAAATCGCTGTCTAGTCGCCTGAAAGCTTTGGTAGCTGATATTACACCGTTCACCAACCTTGAATCTGCATCCAAGGTGGGTGTCATACTGTAGTACCCATATTTCCTCAAAATCACCTCCTTCCTCAGTAACGTTTGTCATTCTCGCTCCGGCTCCTCCGGTGATATATAGGCAGTAGGATCACATGCATTATTTGGGTCAAAGGCGCGCTTTATCTTTCGCAGCCAGATGTGGTAGTTACTACATGCTGGACCAAATACACCGTGCTTTTCACCGCCTACTTGAGCAAGTTGAAAGATGGGCACCCCAAGTGCATATTCTATGCATGCCTCGTTTGTCTCCTTCAAGTATTCCCAGGCTCCCTTCAAAGATTCGGGATCACGATGGTCAAAAAGGATAAGCACCTCCGTGTAGCCGAGGGCGCCGTTTTCAAATAGCAGTGTAGCGCAATTGTCAGCGCCATCGTCCATAAGTAGGCCCCTTTTTATATATTTTTCCTTAATTTTTGTTCCCTTTTTGATTTGAGTTATTGCTAAGTCTGGCGCATCCATAGCCCCGAAGGACGTATTGAAGCCTCCTCCAGGGCGAAAGCATGACCTGGTAACGGTGTCTATCTTCAATGCTGAGGTAGCGTTTTGACTTTGCATCTCAGGAGTCTCCCCTACGGGCGCCACTACCCCCCCTGTTTCAGCCAAGATTTCATCTAAAGCCTTCTTTTGATATTCAAATTCTTTCCGAGATTTACCATGTATTCCAAGGGCAAGAGCATATTTAAGCATCTCCTGTAGCATGCCTGTTTTCCATAAATCATAGAACTCTTTACCCCTCGCCATCTGGAGCCCGGTGAACGATGGGCTAAGCCTCGCCATCCACCATCCTATTTCCGCTTCACCGATTTTATAAGCCGCTTCGGTAAGCTTCTCCAAGTTTGGAAAACTGAGAAGGGAAATCTTAAAGTCTTCCAAAGGCGTCTCTACAACATAAGATGCTGGTGTAGTTTTCATTTGAATTGTTGGCGGCCCTGGCCAGTGATAAAGCTTAACAGCACACTTTGTAAATACACCGAGCCCTCCCCATGCTCCCTCCCAGCCTCTCATTATGCCTCGCAGGCTTGGGCCCGGTCCATCGCCGCAAAACCATCCAGCCCCTGACCCTAATGAGCCCAGCTTTAGTATCTCACCCGTGGGCAAAACCCATTCTACGCCTAAAACATTGCGACCACTAAAGCCCATAATCAGCCCATCTGGTCCATAACCTACCACAGACGTGGCACTGGCAAGGGCCGAAGTACTAGAGCCAGCTCCTATTATGTGACAGTTAAGCCCTCTTTTCATTGCTTCGACCTGAAGCTGCGCACATATAACATATGGCTCTACGACGGCGTACATGTTCTTCTCGTCTATCTCAAGAATCCTATTCATCCTTCTTAGATCTAGCTGTACTACACCCCCGACTCCGGGTGCATTATGAGCACCCCAGCCTGTGCTAAGCGCCTTGAATTTTATTTTGTGTCTATTGCATATTTTAACTATTGCTTGTACTTCCTCTGCACTTCCTGGCAAAACTACAGCTTCAGGCGTAAACTCGGTCCATACCCCCCCTCTTGCTCCAAAGGGTTGGAAGGCGTATACCTGTAGCATTGCTGGGTCCTCAGATACATTCTCTGAGCTGACAACATCTTCTAACGACCTGTATACATTTCTTGATAGCGCCATTACTAACCTCCTCTTTCAAATTGCTTGCTGGACAAGCTCTATAAGATCATAGACAGCAATCTTCTGCCCGCTCTCCTTAATGGCATCCTTAAAGTTCCTTTCACACCAGGGGCAGGCAGTTACTATTGCCTCAGCTCCGGTAGCCTTCGCCTCCTCCACTCTCTCCAGCGCAGTCCACAGGGCAAAGTCTGTGTAGGCCTCTTTCACCCCACCACCAGCGCCACAGCACCAGGCATATTCCTTGATCCGCTCCATCTCAAAAAGCTCCAAGCCAGGGATGCTATTAAGCACATCCCTTGGAGGCTGGTAAATGCCTTCTAATCCTCTTCTAACCTCTTTCTCGGGCTCTTTTAGAATAAATTGACCGAGGACTTTTTCCTCCCTCCCCTTCCAGGGAATGTACGGTTCTGAAAGTCTTCCGAGATGGCATGGGTCGTGATATGTTACTTGTATGGGTATTTTCTTGGTGAACCTGATTTCACCCTCTTTTATTAGCTGATCAAGGTATTCCGTGACATGTAGCACCCTAAACTTCATCTCTTTGCCCGCTGTGGGATAAAATTTCTTAAATGTGCCATAGCAATCAGCGCAAGAGGTTACCACCGTTCTTACCCCAGCGGTAGCCCAGGTCTCTATATTGCTCTCGGCGTATTTGATGAACTCGCCTTGGTATCCCATCTCATAGGCGCGACCTCCGCAGCATGTCTCCTCCCCCCCCATGATCCCTACATCGACACCTGCCTTCCTTAAGATGGTTATCGTATCTCTGGCTATATCCTGAAGCTCTGGGTCGAAAGAGTACTGACACCCAGCGTGATATACTACATCCGCCTTCTCCCTGGTCAAATCCTTCACATCTAATCCTTCAGCCCATTTGCCCCGCTCAGCCTTCAACCGCTGCAGCATGTTGTCTTCCTTCCTCAAGCCCTCAATTACAAACATGTGAGCTGGCAAGAGCTGGCCATCTTCTACACATTTCGCTCTTAATTCATAGACTACTTGTAGTACCTCCAAATCCGCATTATATTTACACGAGGAATCACAAGCGCCACATGTAGGACACTTATATATCATGTCTAGCATTTCATCCGTGTATTCAGTTATCCTGTCTTCTAACATTGCCAATCCTATGGCTAGCTTTCCACCCCCAGAGTAGGCATGGAAATTACTCTTTACTATGCTGGGGCAGACGTTGGAGAACCGCCAACTCTTTATTTGGGCTAGTGGTGGCCACTTGCATAGTGAGCATCTGGCACAACGCTCCATATCTCTCTTATAATCCTCTAGCGCCATTGTTACACCCCCTTAGAAGCATAATTTACCCGGATTCATCACCCCATTTGGGTCGAATATCTCCTTAACCTTTCTTAGAACTATAACAGTATCTGCACATCTACCATAGGCCATATCTGCCCAGGGGCCATAGGGCCTGGAGAAGAACCCCCCCATGTTCACGAAGGTCTCACTGGCATCGGTGAAAAGAGTGCCAACCTTTTCCATCTCTTTAGGACTGTTTGGGTTGCAGGTCAGATTGAACTCAAAGTGACAGGCGCACCCTTGCATTACTGGCTGGATGTAGACCCCTATCTCGGTGGTGGGGTGTCCCCTCTCTTCCGCCATCCGATGCATGTCCCCTATAAACTCTGGAGTTCTGTCCAGTGTGGACAGGAAGAAGATGTCATGGCACCCGCCTTTAAACCTTAGCTTCCAGTAGGGCTCTGCCGAAGGTTTCGATAGTACCTCTAATACCTCCCCTCCACTAACCCCTGAGATTGCGCTCACCGGCTTGACACCGAATTGCTGAGCAACGTCCATGATGTCCTTCTCTTGATATTCAATCCTCTCCTGAGGGAGCCTTTCATAGCCTGCGATGCAGAAGATGAGGATCCATGGCGGCAGGACCTCCCGCAGTGCCGCGATCTGATCAGCATCCTCTCTGAGAAGTGCCGCTAGATTAAAGCTGTTCAATAGGAGCAATTCATCTCCTAACCTGAGCCTTAGTATCCGGTAGGTTAAGTCTATCAATTGCTCAACGCTTTGGGCTGGTACAAAGAAGAGTTTTTGAATGCTGGGCAATAGCTCACATTTCACTGATGCCCAGGTGACTATCCCCATTGTTCCTTGGGAACCCTGAATAATCCTAAAAAGGTCACTTTGTGATGGTCCTAAGGGGTTCTTCTGGGCTTGACCGGAGGCCCATTGCTCCTCTAATGTACCTGGTCCTGCAGCTGAGCCAGTCCTGAACATATCACCAGTTCCAAAGACCACCTCGGTGCAGAGCAAGGGATCGGAGATGTCCCACTGATACTTCGGTATTGTAGTGGGCTCCCTTTCAAGGCAGCTACCCATTACCGATTTCGAGCTGCGGGGACACAAAGGCATAGGAAGCCTTAGGCCTTCTTTTTCCAGTTCTGGCTGGAGTTCGGCGAAGCTTATCCCTGGCTCAACCATTGCTACCCTATTTCTGCGGTCAATCCTTATGATCCTTTTCATCCGGCTCAGGTCCACGACAACTCCTCCCAAGCTGGGGATGGTATCGCCCCTGAAGTGAGGCGGGCCAGAACTCACTGGAATAAGGGGCGTGACCGTCCTATTGGCCCACTTCACTATCTCCTGTACCTGCTCAGCATTCTGTGGCCTTGCCACATATTGAGGCTTCATCTGGCGAACGAAGCTCTCATCCCTAGAGTAAGCCTCAAGGAGCTCCGGGGCATCGAAAACGTTTGCAGAGCCAACGATTGCTATTAATTCCTCTTTTTCGGACACTATTGGCCTCCTTCCTCTCCTATAAGTTTAAAGGATTTTGGCCTCCCTGAGCCTGAGGGCTAGATTTACTGCCGCTTCCTCATCTGTCTCGCCCTCCACGATTTGACATCTCGCTTCCTTGGCTGGGATGTATAGCTGGAGCATTTTCATCCGCCTCATCGGGGATGACTCTATGCCCAGATCCTGACACCTCCAAACGGTGACCTGTTTCTTTTGAGCAGCCATAAGTTCTTGCAGCGGAACACTCCGCAACTGACCCAGCTCATGGCTTACCGTAACTAGGGCAGGCAGTGGAGCTTCGACCACCTCATAGCCGTCCGATACCACCCGTTCCACCCTCAACCTGGCCTCGGTCATTTCTACTTTCTTTGCCACCGTAACGCTAGGGATATCCATGATCTCGGCAATGCCTGAGCCGACTACGCCGGCTGCGGTGTCAGCTGCCAGCCTTCCGGTAAGTATCAGGTCACATTTGCCAATTTTTTTGATAGCGACGGCCAGTATGAGAGCGGTAGAATAACTATCAAGGTCTCGGAAAACGTCATCCTCCAGGAGAACTAGCTCATCGGCTCCTGCTGCTAGACATTTCCTCAGCACGGCCTTGGCCAGCTTTGCTCCCAAGCTGATTACGGTTACCTTACAATGATGCACATCTTTTATCCTGAGGGCAGCCTCTAGAGCATTCTCATCGTAAGGATTTAGCACAGGAGGAACGCCAGGAGTGGGCAAAGCTCTTTTCGCCTCAGTGTCGACCTTGAAGGTAGAAACAGGGGCTTCGGGATCAAGAACTTGCTTAACAGTAACGACGATATTTAGCACACGTTGACCTCACCACCACCACATAGAGGGCCGTAATACGGGTAGTTCTGTTCGGCCATCCCACCAATAGTGCCACCGTCCGCTGTCTGCACGGCCCCCTCGGCATAAGCATCGCCAGCGATGTGGGCCCATTTGTACACTTGGACATTCGCCTTGGCATAGGCACTACCCAGGATTTGGGTTCCAGCACCTGTCAGCTGGATATTCCCCCCCTCAGAACAGGCAGAGCCGCCGATGACAGAACCAAGCTTCAGTTGCACATCCCCCCTGCAATGACATGGCCCTCAATAGTTGAATCTGATATCTCTAATTGAGTATCCCCGCTGGAATAGACGCTACCTGTGATTAGGGCGCCTGCGCCTTTGAACTGAACATTCCCATTGGCGACGTAGACATTGCCATCGATTACTGCGTTCTCATATAGTTCGACATTCCCGTTGGTAACATAGACGTTGCCTACATGCTCCTCATTCGGGCTCACTATGAAGTTCCCCCCATCGTAAGTCTCCTCCTCTGTGTATTCCTCTGGATCCATGGAGTTAAAACCAGCGGAGCCATCGGCAGGCAGCCAACCGACATAAGCCAAAACGGTAGTGCTGGAGTCTTCATTGGTAGTGGCAATGGAGGTAACCCTGTAAGTATCGGTCTCTGCTTCTTCGATGGTGACGTTTACCGTCTTGTCGTTCAACGTGAATTGATATTCCCAAGGCGCACCGTCGCCCCGTCCTGTAGTAGATACCACATGCCATAGTTCCCCCCTGAATCAGCGGAATAGAGTTCCTGGCTTCTGCGCTCATGAGTCTGCCCGGCTTCGAGACCAGTGCGCATATAGGCGAGGATGGGGGTGATAACAAGGCCGCCAAGGACGAGCAGTATCAACACGTTTGTCAGGGTAGAATGACCTGACTCTCGTCTAGCAAAATGGATTAGTGTCTTTCTTGCCCTTGCTCCCATTCGTTCCTTGACTATCGCAGTAGTATATCAGGGCACGTGACGAATGTCCAGTGCACGTAGAGCCTGCTGATTTCCACTATATATTAGTCGGTTAGGACTCCTCAAAACCCTCGCACTGCTGACTGAAGCAATGCCATGGGAGACAATTACAGCTACTCCCAGCAGGTTAGAGGGCACTCGGACCGGGGGATTCCCAGCAGGAAATGCAAGCGGTTGTTGAGGACTATGTCCAGCTGAGTGCTGACCTGCCGACATCTTGCCGACAAACTGTTTAGCACCCCGTGGCACAGGATACCACTAGCAGGCACGAAAGTCGCCCTGACGCAAAACGAGAAAACACCGATTGCTATCTGGAACGACGGCGTGACACGTTGCGCCTCTTACTTTTGAGCAGGCTGTTGGGAGCAAGGGATCTGGCCGCTATATCGGCACAAGGGTATGGACCGGCTTGAACATCCCCTCGGATATTGGGAAAGGCAAAGGGGACACCAGCTGAAGGAATGGAAGGAAAATCAGAGAAAGGAGGTGGTGTGTCACTAAGGTACTGGACG
>CAZNKW010000044.1:5606-7491 GCA_964573655.1 uncultured Dehalococcoidia bacterium | reverse complement strand
CCATGCATATAGCCCTGGGAATAAATCTGGATCCCCAGGCTACACAGGGTGATTACCACCACCATCAGTGCACTCAGCGAGTCTACCATCACTCCTAGTTTGATCTGGGTATCGCCGATGACAACCCATTCATGCGAGCCGAAGCACAGCTCCCCTCCTTGTGCACGCACACTATTAAACGTCCACAAAGCAAGTACAAAGGATACAGCTATGCAGGCAATAGTAATGTAGCCAGCGATCTGAGCTTTACTATTGAAGAAGGGACGAATTACGAAGGAAATGGCGACGAAGGAAAAAATAGGGAGTAAAAAGAGTAACCAAACAGCAACCTCAGGAATATCAGACATCAGGCTTTTCTCAAAATCTCCTCTACTACATGATCTTTGTCTTCAGGGATAAGAACACGATAAATAGCTGATTCGCCAACAGTCGGGCTATCGGGATCGACCAGAAGGCGAGTGGGGATTCCTTCTCCCTCAAAGAACTCCCTCCACATCTCAGCTATCATCAAATTAGGAGCAGTCTTAATCTGAACCCACATTTCTACCACTTCATTAGATCAATCTCACTCGCATCAACAGTACGGCGACTGCGATAGAGGGCCATAATTATAGCTAAGCCCACCGCTGCTTCTGCCGCGGCTACTACCATGACAAAGATGACAAATACCTGCCCAGTGAGTACTACTACTTCAGGGACCAGGTATCTGGAGAAGGCTACTAAAGCAATGTTTACTGCATTGAGCATAATCTCGATACACATCAAAATGACTACCGCATTGCGCTTAGTTAAGGCACCATACATGCCAATACAAAACAGAATTGATGACAGAACCAGATAATGTTCTAAGCCTATAGACATCTACTTCTCCCTCATTATTACTATAGCCCCGATTACTGCCGCCAAAAGCATTATTCCGGCAATCTCCAGGGGAAGAATAAAGCCATCCTCGCTGAAAAGCATCTCCGCCAGGCTAGCAGCTAAACCGGACCCGCTTTCCCCTAATGTTTCCAAAGACGTATTGGAAAGAGCTCCTGTTGGAACTGCCCAATCATTCCCCACCATGGTGTATATCATTATCCCTAAGAGTACCAAGGCGAAAAGCAAAACAGGGATTCTCAGTCGATTGGAGGGACTGCCACGCTGGGCTTCCCGGGTAAGCATAACAGCAAAGATAAGCAAAACTGCCACCGCACCAATATAGACCAGCACTTGCACCGCTGCCAGAAAGTCAGCCTGGAGGGTGACATAAATCCCAGCTACGGTGAAGAAGCAAAGGACCAAGAAAAGAGCAGCCCGGAAGATATCACGAATTAAGACTACTGCCAGGGCCGCCCCGACGCTCACCACTGCTAGGATCCAGAAGGCAACCTCTGCTGCCATTACTTCTGTCTCTTCCTTCCAGCGCGCTCTAAAAGGAGAGTCTGCCGTGGCAAACTTGCTTCAACCTCAGGGTGAAAATAAGCGCTGATTTGCTTCTCTGGTGTTCGCTCTAGCTGCTCCTTTGACAGTACCAATTCCCCTCTACGATAACTGGCCCGTTCATAGTCCAGCCCTAGGAATAAAGCATCGTAGGGACAGGCTTCAACACATAAGCCACAGAAGATACACCGTCCACTGTCCAGCTCAAATTTCTCCACCACATATTTATTACCTTCCCCTCTGGAGGTCACAATCGCAATCTCCCCTTGGGGACAGCTCTTAGCGCAGGTAGCACAACCGGTGCAGCGCTCCTTGTCCCAGACCAACTCATAGCCACGAAAGCGCTTTGAGGGGGTAAGTCTCTCTTCCGGATACTGGGTGGTGATGCGCTGGCGGAAGAGATGCCTGAAGGTTAGGGCCATCCCCTTGGCTAACCCCTTCCCATATCGCTCAAACTTTAACT
>CAZNKW010000044.1:0-5506 GCA_964573655.1 uncultured Dehalococcoidia bacterium | reverse complement strand
ACTTCAACCCTTCCCCCTTCTAGCTTGAAGAACTTGGACCATAAGGGTATCAAAACGCCGGCGAGTGCAAAGTTAACAAACAGTATCCACCAGGGGATTTCTTCCCAAGCCACTACCTCCGCTGCAACAACCAGCAGGTTAATTAATGCCAACGGAAAGAGAAACTTCCAAGCAAAAGCCATCAACTGATCTATCCGCAGGCGGGGAAGAGTGACCCTTATCCAGATAAGCAGGACAAAGATGAACAGCGTCTTAACTAGAAACCAAAGAACACCAATGTACTCACTGCCAGGACCTTCCCAACCTCTGAAGAAGAGGATAGCTGCAATAGCCGACATGGCTAGAGCATGACCATACTCAGCAAGATAGAACATGGCAAACTTCATTCCTGAGTATTCAATATGGAAGCCAGCCACAATCTCAGAGTCAGCCTCCATGAGGTCAAAGGGACCCCGGTTAATCTCAGACATAGCACTGAGCAGAAAAATGAGGAATCCTAAAGGTGTCAGCAAGAAAAAGGGAATAGTATGTCCGGCTACAATATCATTCATCGATAGTGAGCCAGTGATTAATACCACACCGATAATAGAAAGCACCAGAGGTATCTCGTAGCTTATCATGGCGGCGATGACACGCATGGCACTGATCAGTGAATACTTGTTATTCGACGCCCATCCCGCCATAAATATCCCCACCACACCTAGTGCGCTGATAGCCACTACATAGAGAATACCTACATTGAGATCGGGGACAAGTCCCTGCCCCTCATGGAAGGGCACCACCGCAAAGATCATCAGTATGGGTAGAAAGACAACGATGGGTGCCAGCCAGTGAACCCACTTGTCCGCTTTGGCGGGGACAATATCCTCTTTCAGCAACACCTTGATAGCATCAGCCACCGGCTGGAGAATTCCGAAAGGGCCAGCACGATTGGGTCCCCAGCGAAGCTGAAACGGTCCAAAGGTGCGGCGCTCAACGTAGACATAAGCCATAACTCCTATCAGCACAAAAACTATAATGATAACCGCAAATAACACAAAATGAGCCCAGTAGTTATCTAAAGGCCAAAGCTCCATCAGCGGTCCACCTCAGCCACGCAGATATCAATACTACCAAAGGTGGCAATAGCATCAGCCAATTTCCAGCCCACCACCATATCCCTTAAGGCGGTAAGATTAATCAGGCTAGGCGCACGGATATGAAGGCGATACGGTGCAATGGAGTTGTCTGAGACCAAGTAAAAACCCAGCTCCCCCTGTGGGGTCTCTATTCGCCCATAGGCCTCTCCAACAGGAGGACGCAGCAGGTGCGATACCTTGGCGCACACCTCTCCCTCAGGGAGCTGTTCTATAGCCTGATTCAGTATCCGCAAGCTCTGACGCATCTCCTTTATCCTCACCCTGTAGCGGTCATAATTGTCACCAACCTCGCCGGTGGGGATCTCAAAGTCGAAGCGATCATATACAGAGTAGGGGTCCGCCTTACGGATATCCCACTTCACCCCGCTGCCACGTAACACAGGGCCGCTGGCTGAAGCATTGATGGCTAGCTCCCGAGGCAGAATTCCCACCCCTTTAGTTCGAGCCAGCAGAATTTCGTTCTCAGCCAGAAGCTGCTCATACTCGTCAATAAAGCTGGGCATCTCAGCCACAAACCTCTTCAGGGCAGGCATAAACTCCGGGGGAACATCTTGGCTCAGCCCACCAATGCGCATATAGTTGTAGGTCAGGCGCTGACCACAGACCATCTCAAATAGGTCCAGGATTTTCTCCCTCTCGCGGTACATATACAACAGCGGAGTATATACAGAACATCCCAGATCATTGAGGAAGAAGCCTACTGCCATAAGATGGCTAGAGATACGCATCAGCTCATCCATAATGACTCGCAGATATTCAGCCCGCTCAGGAACAGGGATAGCCGCCAATTTTTCCACTGCCAGAACATAGGAGTGATTTTGAGCCATGGAAGCCAAATAGAACAACCTGTCGGTCAAAGGGATAAACTGAGTATAAGTCCGAGTTTCAGCCAGCTTTTCTATCCCCCGATGCAGATACCCAAAGACTGGCTCCATGTCTACCACCACTTCCCCATCAAAGGTGACCCTCATGCGGAAGACGCCATGCGTCGAGGGGTGCTGCGGACCCATATTCAAGATAAAAGGCTCAGTTTTCAGTTCCATGGCCTAACCAGTCCGACACAGATTCCATAATATCCTGGGCATGCTGCGGAGGAATGCCCTCGCTGGCCACTGAAGCTCCCTCTTATAACAGGTGGCTGCCAAGCCCAGCTCTTTCTCACCCCGCGTCAAGGAGGCCTCCCCGTACTCCGACATCTGCCGGTCAAGCTCCGCAATCAAACTCCTATCCCTCTCGATTCTCCCCTCCACCTCCTCGGCTGCCTGCGGACTAATGATTCCAAATTCCCTTTTCACCTGGTTAAAACCCAACGCTGCTTCATAGGTAACATCAACTATCTCACCACGACTAAGCCACTCAGTCTCATAGTTCAGCATATAGCTCCAGGCAGGAGAAAGGAGTGCCTGGCGGTGTTCCTCTAAAGTCCGACAGAAAAGATGATACCCATGCTCTTCTGGCCGCTCAAAAATCTGGCTTCCCGGGTCGATAAACGGGCTCAACGGTGAGATATGGGGATGTAACACACTTTGGTTACCGAATTCTTTGAACAGGCTGCGCAAGTAGTCCACCGTATCCATTACCGAGCCATGATCCTGCTTTGGCAGACCAATCATGTAGAAGAGGTCGAACCTCCGACAATTGTTTTCCAAGGCTGTCTCGATGGTGTTTTCAATATCCACATTTCGCCAGCCCTTGCCAAAGGCATGACGAACGTTTTCATCATGCGACTCTGGGGACATCTGGATGTTGAAATTGGGAATAGCCCTGCTTACCTCTGTAAAGAAAGCCTCTCCTGCTGGGGCAAAAAGCTCTAACACTATCGGCCCCTTTATTTTCCTCTCCTTCATAGCCCTGAGAAGCTCCTCAGCGTAGTCTTCGCCGGGCTGACGAATATCCCCTATCACAAACACCGGGCCATTGAGATAGCGCTGGATGCTGTAGATGTCATTGGCTAAAAGGGATGGACTACGATAAGCCACCTTATCCCGATGGCACATCTCTTTAAAAAAGAACCTTGAGCCACCGCAGGAGCGGCAGTTCAAAGTGCAACCTCGACAGGTGAAGACCGCCGTAATGGGATAATCCAGCCAGTTGCTGAAGGGGAGCACACCAGCCAGGGACCGATATTTGATCACTGATTTCACCGGGTAATTGTAATCTAAGGGAAGATTGTCAAGACTCGATGGCACCCAGGACAAAACATTATGATGGGCTACACCGTTCCCATCCTTCCAGCTCAAATTCGGCACGTCTTCCACTGCTGACCCATGCTTTATCCGCTGCATAAGCTGAAACACGGGTTCCTCAGTAGAATCGCCACGCACCACAAAATCAACCTGCGGATACTGAATTAGCTCCTGGTGAAAGTAGGTAGCCGAGAAACCACCGAAGATAACTGGTATCGAGGGATGGAGCTTTTTCACAATCCGGGCCAACTCCAAACTGCCCTGGGCATGAGGCAGCCAGTGAAGGTCAATACCAAAGGCAAGGGGATGGAGCTTGCTGAGGAAGCGCTCCACATCAAAGCGGGGTTCCCTCAGCATCCGATTGGCAATATTCACAATCCTGGTAGGTATCCCCTGCTTTTCCAGGTAACCGGCGATGCTGATAAAGCCAATAGGATACATCTCAAAGATGGGTGTCGAGGGGATGACATCACTTATAGGTCCGTAAACTACCGGCCTTCCCCTGAAGTCGTAATTACTTGGGGCGTGTAATAGCACCAGTTCAGGACTGGTCATAAATAGTCCCTCCTCAAGGGATGCCCCTGAAATCCCTCCCACATGAAAATGCGTTTCAAATTGGGGTGTCCCACAAAAGTCACGCCCAGAAGGTCGTAAATCTCCCTCTCTTGCAAATCAGCACCACGCCACAAGCTAACCACGGAAGGCACCTGAGGGTTTTCCCGGCAGCAGCGCACTTTGAGAACCAGACTATGATTATGCTGTATCGAGGTTAGATAATAGATGATTTCAAAGTAATCGAGGTAATCAACGCCAGTGATACAATTAAGGTAATCGAATTCAAGGCCAGGGGTAGTTTTGAGAAACCGGCCTACTTCTAGAAGAGATTCGGGACTAGTGACAACCCAAGACGCATTGGATTCCAAAACAGCCTCAGGTATTTGCTTCTTTATTTGCTTAGCAACCTCTTGACCGACAAGTGGCTTAGTCATCCCTGAATAGCTCTATTTACCTCTCCCCGGTACCAGCCTCCGTAAATCAACAAGGTCACCTCGAACACTCCGTTCATCGATCTTCTGATGCAACTTCATCAGCCCGTACAGCAGGGCTTCAGGACGGGGAGGACATCCCGGAACATAAACATCTACTGGAATAATACGATTTACCCCGGGCACCACACTATAGGAATGGGCAAAGGTTCCACCACTAATAGCACAGGCACCCATGGCCACCACCCATTTGGGCTCAGCCATCTGGTCATAGAGCATTTTCAATGCCCGCGCCATCTTCCAAGTAAGTGTCCCGGCTACAATCATCAAATCAGCCTGACGCGGTGAGGCCCGAAAGAACTCCATCCCAAAACGAGCTATGTCAAACCGCGAGGCTGCAGTAGCTATCGTTTCCATCGCACAACAGGCAAGCATGCCTGCTCCTGCCGGCCATACTGAGTAGTGACGTCCCCAGTTGAGCACCTTATCTATTGTTGTCACCAGCACATTGCGCCGTATTTCTTCCTCCAGCCACTCGTCCGGGTCGGGAAGAGACTGCTGAGACCTAGACATCAGTTCCTCAATCTGTTTCCCCTCATTTCGATCCATCTCTTCCAGAGAGAAATCGAATCCACCCTTTTCTATTTCCATTCCACGACTCCCTTTTTCCAGGCATAGACATAAGCTACAACAATGATAGAAATTAGGATGGCTACTGCGGCTAGGCCAAAACCAGCTAGTTGCTTCAGGTTCACTGCCCAGGGATAGAGAAAGATGGTCAAGATATCGAAAGCCACAAAGAGGATGGCATAGAAATAATAGCGAAAGTTAAATTGAACCCATGTCTTGCCTATAGTCTCCATCCCGCACTCATAGGTAGAGCTCTTGACTGGGTCGGGCTTCTTGCGGGCAGCTAGACCAAGAAAACGAAGAGCCACAGGGAGAAGAGGCAAACTGATGGTGAAAAGAACAGCTAGCACCAGGAATAAGCCAATAAGCCCGTAATCAGCTAACAAATGCTTCTCCCTCTATCTAGCCGCTCAATATAACACACCAAATTCTGAAAGGCAAGCTCCTCAGCATGAGGGTATTTATTAACAGTAAATGTCACTCTGACCCTGAACGAAGTGAAGGGGAAGGGTCTATAAGGAGATTCTTCGCCCATAGGGCTCAGAATGACAAGAGAGGGTTACTA
>CAZNKW010000043.1:6252-7738 GCA_964573655.1 uncultured Dehalococcoidia bacterium | reverse complement strand
GCCATTTTGCCTCCGTTATTTCTTTTTCAGGCAGCCGTTCCAGCCTGAGTCCATAAGAGACCGTTTAACAACATCCAGTTGTCATTCTGAGCGAAGCGAAGAATTTATAAGATTCTTCGTCGTCCAAATTCCTTTGGACTCCTCAGAATGACATTACTAAACACCCTCGTCCATAATAACCTTAACTTTCCGCAAAGAACTGGAAAATACTTTCAAGAGATAGAGAGTCCTTGGTCAAGATAGATGTTTTGCCCGGTCATATTGTTGGAAGCATCGGATGCTAAGTAGACAGCCAGAAGAGCTACATCCCTGGCTTCACCGACCCTTCTTAGAGGCAAGCTCTTCAGGAGTCCTTGTAGGAGTGCCTCATCTTGGAAAAATGCCTCAGATTGATCAGTACGGATCAGCCCCGGCCCAATAGCATTAACGTTGATGTTAAATCTAGCCCATTCAAGGGCTAGTGACTTGGTAAACATAGCCACTGCTGCTTTACTAGCGGCGTAGGGTGCCCGGTGAGGTGCCACTTTGGAGGCAAACCCTGAAGAGATATTGATAATCTTCCCTTTCCCTTGCTTGATCATATAAGGACCTACCGCCCGGCAGCAAAGGAAAATCGCTGTCAAATTCAAGTCCAGTACTCGGTGCCATTCGTCCTCGCTTATAGGGGTAGAGAGATCAGTCATAGGGTCAGCACCTATGGGTCTGAAGCCGGGTGCCGGTACCATAGGCTTAATCAGCACCATACCGGCATTGTTAACTAGTATGTCAATCTTTCCAAACTCTTGGACGCTCCTCTCTACCATCCTTTCTACTTGTTCTGCTTGAGTCATATCAGTGGGGATAGCCAGGCCTTTCTTCCCCATGAGACGAACCTCCTCTGTAGTTTGGTCGATCTCCTGCTTGGTGCGGGCTACTGAAACAACATCCGCTCCCGCTTCGGCAAAGGTCAAAGCAATGCTTTTTCCTATGCCGCGACCAGCTCCAGTGACGATTGCCAACTTTCCCTCTAAGCTAAACTCCTTAAGGGACATTTTCCCCTCCCCTGCAAGGGGGACTTTTACTTACTACAATAGCGCTTCTACTCAGGTTGGCCATGCTTTCGCTAGTCTTGAGGCCCTCCAGAGAATCTGCTAACTATTTGCTTGAGACCAAAATAGGGGAGGAGCAGGATAAAGGAGATTACCCCCCAACAAAGCGTCATCCTCACTAACTTGAAGATCTCTCTCGGCGTGAGAATCATATCCATACGCATCACATCCAGGGCTTTTCCATCTATCACCAACCTGTCACCTTTACGCCTGACTGAGTAGAATACAGCGACAACTTCGCCATCTTCGTTAACTACCTTTACGCCATTTTTCATCACGATTGCCTTACCAAATCCTTTCAGCTCGAAGAGTCTTGTCGACCTATCTTCGATTACCTTCCTACTACCTTCTTGAAGTCGATGCCCATATCCTCCATCATCACCTGTACCACTGCCCTC
>CAZNKW010000043.1:0-6152 GCA_964573655.1 uncultured Dehalococcoidia bacterium | reverse complement strand
TACCTTCTTGAAGTCGATGCCCATATCCTCCATCATCACCTGTACCACTGCCCTCCCACCACCGGACACCCCTCCTCCAGGATGGGTGCTCGCCCCACACATGTAGAGCTTCTTCACTGGTGTCCTATACTGACCCCAACCGGGGAGAGGTCTGTTAGTAAGAAATTGTGACAGATACACGCCGATGTGCATCACGTCTCCCTGAATCATAGCTGGGTTATACCTCTCCAGGTCCAGGGGGCTCATTATATACCTGCCCAGAATATTCTCTGGACCCATGTTTGTAGTCCGTTGCCGCACTACATCCAAAATCCCATCAGCTATTTCTTGCTTGATGTCGTTCCACCTGGCTGCACCACCTGGCTTCAAGTTATACGGCTCGTAGTGATAAAGATACCCGGTGTGGTTGCCAGCGGGGGCACGGGTAGGGTCACAGTGCGTGGCCACAATCAGCAATGGCATAGCTGTGTTGGGAATCCCATATCTATACTGGTCGAATAGGGCGAGAAACTCGTCCATAGTATTTGGAGTCAGCTCGACCATAGCAGCTTTATCAACATCTCCACCGACTTTATATTTTGGAGACTCCTTCAGGGCTAAGGATTGGTTCATGGCAGAGAACGGACTGTGCTTGATGCGTCTGACCTTATCCTGGAAACCATCAGGCAGGTCCTTGGCTTTCAAGAAGTCAAGGAAAAGCTGCTTCACATTGGCGTTGGAAACGACGGCCTTTTTGGCTAAGATCTCCTCGCCGCCCTGCAGAATCACCCCCCTGGCATCCCCGCCCTCAACCTTGACAGCCTTTACCGGGCTTGACACTCTGATAGTGCCCCCGTTGTCCTTTATGCAGGCTGCCAGTTTATCGGTTAGGGCACCCGAGCCACCTTGCGGCCAGGCAATTCCCCAAGCGTGAAAATGGGGCAATCCAAACATGTAGTAACCCGTTCCGATTTCCTGCGGCGCAAACATGACCTCAGATGCCCACCTGTTGAGTGCAATCCTCATCTGCTCGCTCTCAAACCACTCCTTCGCCAGGTCCGTGGTACTGGATAGAATCACCCTCAAGTATTCACGGCCCATGTCGCTCTGGTCCATAAGGGACACTAGGCGACCAAAGGGGGCTGCTGGGGAAAAGGTAGCTACACCTCCCGCCTTGAGTATTTGGCCGGAACTGCTAACAAACTTAGGGTACATTTCGGCGTCTCGCTGAGAAAACTGCGCTATGGATTGGCACGTCTTGTCAATATCTCGATAGAAGATTAAGGCCCTGTCGTCGGGAAAGACAATGGCAAGTTGTGGGTCGGGAGTGATGTACTTCAGCCCATACTTTGATACTAGCCCCAACTCGTCCCGGTGAATCATAGGATTGGCTTGCATGGTCATATGTACCGTGGCTCCCGGATCATGGATAAACCCGGGCAAAGTCAGCTCCCGACTGGCAGCACTGCCGCCGACTTTATCCGACCTCTCCACTACACAAACATCTAACCCTGCCTTGGCAAAATAGGCAGCAACAATAAGTCCGTTGTGCCCCCCGCCAACCACCACGATATCATGTGCCATAGTCGTTTCCTCTCCAGCTATCTATTTGTGACTGGCTTCCATGAAGACTACGTTTCTGGTGACTCTGTCATCTCATAGTATGAGTAGCAGCCGTCGGCTCCCGTTACCAGGAATTTGTCCCCTGTCAACTTTATGTTGGGATTTGCTGCCTTTGCCGCTCCTTCTTCAATGGCGCGCGAGACAATGGGACACGCTTTCCAGCTCTCTCTGCTGATTACGTCGGCAACATTGCAGTGGCGTACTTTGTAGAGGTACTTATTCTTACCCACCTTCTCTATTAGAGGGTGTTCCTCCATGGTAAACAGGACCTCATCCCCAGCTTCCAGTACCTTGAAAAGCGTGTCTTCAAGGCTGGCCTTGCCGGGTGTTAAGCCGGCCTTCTTCACCGGCACCTGCCAGAAGTCCCAGTCCCTCAATCCTTCGTAGATTGTCTTCAGCCCTTCCTCACCATATTTGTCATCAATAACCTTTACGATTCTGGCTATTATCCGCCACATAAGCCTTTGGGTTATGTTCAACTTCGCAGCCACTTCAGGCGACCGAGATGGCTTCTGGCCTTTACTCATTTCGAGACCTCCTGCTTCCCATCTTGGATTAGATGTTTACGCTCTTATCGGCGTGGCTTTCCAGAAGTATCCGCAGATACCGTGCAGTTCGTCTGTATACCTTCTGCGGAAGGTCATTTCCACCGGCATGTCTACTTTGAGGGACTCAGGCTCGGTATCGGTGACATCCAGGACATACCTCCCGCCACCGTCCCAATCTATTACTCCATACATCTCGGGAGGGCTAACGCTGAAAGCCAGGTTGTCCCCGGTATAGCTGAATAAGCGCCCTTTTTTGTCACTAAAGCAATAGTCCTCCATCTGATCAACAGCCCCGCAATTGGGGTTCACACACACCCTCTGCGCCGGATACTGAGCAGTCCCGCATGCTTTGCACTTCGACCCATGGAGGCTCAGGATTATCTTGCGGTCCCTCCACGTTAATGCTACCTGAGTGGGGCCGGTTTCTCCGCGCAGTCCCTTTTCTACTGTAAGCACATTGCGGAAGCTGAGGTATTTTTCATAGCTGGTTAGCTCCTTCTTGGAGGTCAAGTGCTTCTTCATACCTCTTCTCTCCCCCACCTTCTCTGTTTCCCCAGTTACCTTGAAGAACAGGGCATCACTCCCATATCCGTAGCTGGCGACAAGAATCCTGTCCCCCGGCTTAGCCTCCTCCAGGGCAGCCACCAGCATCATCAGGGGATGTGCGGTGCCGGTATCACCCACGGTGCTGAGGATCTCCTGCTGCATTTGACTGGGGTCAAGCTTTAGGCTCCTCCCTATAGCGGTGTACTCTCTGGGGTAAAGGCAGGGGTAGATTACCTTGGCAAAATCGCTGATACTTAATTTGTATTTCTTCAGCAGACCTGAAATGGCTTCAGGAATAAACTTGGTATAGCCCTCATCGCGAATCCATCTATCCTCCGAAGTGTGGACAAATTTGTCATCTTCAGCCTTCCAGCGGTCCATGAAATCATGTGACACGGAGTGGGAACCCTCTAGGCTGGCAATCACCCCACTGTCCCCTATCAGGAAAGCAGCAGCACCATCCCCGTAATTTGCCTCTTCCAGACTCCCCGGTTTCCCTACGCGGCAATCAGAAGCACAGACAATTATGCTCTTTGTCGCCCCGGCCTTGACTGCCTCGCAACCAGCCAGAAGAGCCGCAGTGCCTGCCTTGGTGGAATCGGTGAAGTCAACTGTCCTTATGGCAGAGCCAAGGTCGAGAGCAGCAGCAACTATGCCCGCATCCTGCCTCTCCCTATATGGGGGAGTAACAGTAGCCAGGTACAAGCCTTCCAATCCCTCCCGACTAGGCCCACTCAAGCAGTCCAATCCAGCAGCGACTGCCATGGTGACGCTGTCCTCATCATAGTTGGCCACGGCTTTCTCTCCCGGGACACCCACGGCATTGAACCAACCCATGGCCGAAGTAATCGTTTTGCGGCTCATCCGATATCGAGGTATGTAAGCCCCGAAAGACGTAATGCCTGTCATATTACATGCCTCCTTATGTTCCAGATGGCTTACTCAAGTTCGGTCGATTCTAACAGCGCCGGAACAAGCAGTATGCGCCCACCACCCTTGGTGAGACAAACCTTGGTTATTTCGCCATTTAGCTCCTGCTTTTGTCAAATGACACCCTGGTCTTTCATCTTGGCTATGTCACTCCAATCATATCCGAGCTCCAGAAGCACCTCTTCGGTATGCTCGCCTATGTCTGGCGCTTTCGTCCTAGGCCCTGCCTCCATTTTGCTGAGGCTAAAGGGCACGCCGGGAACCTTGACCTCCCCAAGGATGGGATGATGGAAGTTGGTGACATAGTCGTTGGCTAGAACCTGAGGGTCGATGGCAGCTTCTGAGACGTCATTGACGATATCATAAGCAAATTGAGCTTTCTCCTTTAGAATCTTCACCCATTCGTCTCTAGTCTTGGTGGCGAAAACAGCGTCAAGGAGCTTGATGAATTCCTTATTGTGGTCTCTCCTCATCTGCGGGGTGGCGAACAGCTCCTCGACCTCTTTTTGAGGCAGGCTCAATGTTTCTCGCACATTGTCCCAGAACCGGTCGTACTGCATGTCAGACAACTCTATCCATTTGCCGTCAGCGCACTCGTAGCTGTTGGTGAAAGCGTTGCCTGACCTGGTCCTGGAGTGTCTAGGTTGCTGCCGGCCCCGCCAGAGCGCCGTCTGTATGTTCAATGCCTGCAAATGAATGGCTGAGCCCAGCATGGAAACCTGGATCTCCTGGCCAATCCCACTCCGCTCCTTCGCCAGGAGGCCAGCCAGTATGGCGTAGGCGGTCATTGTTGCTGCCAACTGGTCTATCACTGCCCCTACTATTTCGTAGGGCTCTTTGCTGTCGCGATCCCCGCAAGCCATCATTAGTCCGGAACGGGCCTGGACTAGCACGTCGAAAGCTCGCTTGTCAAGATCGCCCCCCTTTGGTCCATAACCCGAAGCGACGACATACACGATCTCAGGATTGAGTCTGCAGAGGCTTCTGTAGTCTATGCCTATCCTCTGGCGCAGCTCTTCCCGATAGTTGGTATAGAAGACATCGGACCTCTTGGCCAAGCGATGGAAGACCTCCAATCCCTTCTCATTCCTGAGGTTGAGAGTAATGCCCCTTTTGTTGCGGTTGAATGTCTCAAAAACCAGGTTCAGCCCACCAGGTAGCATCATTTGGCGATCCCAAAGCCTCTCGGAGCCTCGGGAAGGGTCACCCTTCCCTGGTTCCTCCACTTTTATCACCTCTGCACCCAGGTCGCCCAGCATATAGCCCGCGGCGGGTCCATTGATAAACGAAGCCCACTCCAGCAGCTTGATTCCATCAAGGGGTCCGCTCATGCACTGCCCTCCAGTTTTAAACCACCTTCACTCTAATTGAGAGTTACAAACTGGTCATGCATCCCGTACAGCGAGTCATTCAATCCCCTGTCCGTGCGCTCTTTGAAAAAGTCATACTCGTCTGGCTCCCAGCGCAGATTGACAAATAGAGTGTGAGACATGTATGCATGCTAACCCTAGCCTTATGCGTCCCAGATTCGGCTGGGTGTAGAAGCGACTACAAAAGTTTGGTGGTGGAGGGCTTTCAAGATGCACAAGATCGAAGCTCAAATCAATGTTTGTCCCCCGCCAGACTAAAAGAGACAATACCAAACGATCTCCGCCCCGTTTAGCCTAATTTCTTCTGTCGCTCCTTGCGTGCTGCTTCTTTGACCTTACGCTCGTAGGCTTCAACATCGTAATCGTATGGCTTAACCTCGTCCTCTTTAAGGTCAGCCCTTGTCTTTGGTAATGTGCTTTGTGGCGTGCCTACAAACCGATCATGCATACCATAGAGCGCTGATTTCAGTCCCTTATCCCTTCGCTCCCTCAGGAAACTATACTCACCTTCCTCCCACTTTAGATTAGTGAGGTAACGATGCCACAAACCACCCCAGTAGGAGTAAGTGGGGGTTATACCCATCATCTGCAGTATCACCCGCATGGAGTATTTGCCAATGGCAAGGCCATCCTTGGGGCGCCGAGTCAAGCTCTGAGCCAGAGACTCTACCTCTTCCTCCAGCCTGTCATTGGGCACTACCTTGTGAATCAAGCCGTACTCCTTCATCTGTTGAGCGCTGTATGTTTGGCCGGTGAGCGCCATCTCCCGGAATCGATTCAGCCCAACCATGTAGATGAAGGGAAGAGCACACGCAGAAGCCATATCCCCGAACATCCTTGTGTAGACCAGGCCAAAGACGGCATCTTCGCCAGCAACGCAGAAATCAGTATACGCCGCTATGTGCGTGGCCATGCCTAAACAGTAACTGTGTACCTGGGATATAGTGATCTTGGGGAAGCTGAGGATTCTCAAACTCTCCTCATGCTTCAAAGAATCAAGCCTCAACCCCAATCGCTGGTTGGCCTTCTTTGTGCCTTCGGCCCCCTTACCATCTTTATAGCCCACGGTGAACCCCGCGTCCGCTAGGTCCATACCAGTAGAGAAGCAGCGACCATTCCCTTTGATGATCACCACCTTTATATCATCATCCACCTC
>CAZNKW010000042.1:0-8121 GCA_964573655.1 uncultured Dehalococcoidia bacterium | reverse complement strand
AGGTTGGCAAGTGAATTAAACACCAGAGAGGAGGTAAGTAGAATGCCCACGACCAACAAGATGAGCAGAAAGGAACTTGAGGAAGCGATTGTCCAATTCCTGAAGAAGCACTACGGTGGCACGCTGGCGACAGTGAGAGAGGATGGTACTCCTCAGGCGAGCGGCATCAGCTTTGTCAACGATGGTCTCACCATATATTTCGCCATGGATCCTGAGAGCTACAAGAAGAGCAACGTGGACCGGAACCCTAATGTTGGTCTGGCTACATTTAAGGACTACTATCGCTTTGACAAGGCCAGAGCGGTACAACTGGCTGGCAAGGCTGAGTTGGTCACCGACGAGGCTGAGATCGCCAAGGTCTCCACCCTTCTCGTGGAGAAGTTCCCATGGTGTCTAGAGTACACTGACATGCTAGAATGGGCTGAGAGGGTCGGGCATGTTCCCTACTACAAGATAGTACCTAAGACTATAGCCTATCTGGACTATCAGAGGTTCGGTTTCAACACCTATCAGGTCCTAGAGCTATAGGAACCACTGGAAAAAGAGCACTGCGTGATCCTCACTGGCACCTCATGAATTCTTAAGCCATCCTCAGGCTCCATTTCCTGGTGCCACCTTGAATCTGCATCCAGGCTGACTGTGGTATAATTTTGGAGAGGATTCTTTCACACCAGGCCAGCCAGGCGAATTTGGAGGAGCAGGACCCCATTTGCATGGCTCTAATTGAGAGACTTGGCAACATGCCTAGGTTGCCATTGTGGAGGCTGAAATGCTGCGGGATTTGATAATCAAGAGACGGAGCTATCGGCAATTCTATGAGGAAATTGCCGTCGAACCTGAGACACTGAGAGAGCTCGTGGATCTTGCGAGACTCTCATCATCGGCGGCTAATCTGCAACCACTGAAATATATACTGTCCTATGACCCTGTCAGGAATGCCCTAATATTTCCACACCTTGCTTGGGCTGCTTACCTTGAGGAATGGCCTGGTCCTGCTGAAGGGGAAAGACCATCTGCGTACATCATCATAGTCGGCGACACGCAGATAGCTCAGTCCTTTGGCTGTGACCACGGGATAGCAGCTCAAAGCATTCTTTTGGGTGCAGCAGAGAGGGGTCTAGGTGGCTGCATGATTGGCGCAATAGATAGAGAGGGGCTCCGCAGGGTTCTGGACATACCATCCCGTTATGAAATACTTCTTGTATTAGCCCTCGGCAAGCCGAAAGAAACAGTGGTAATCGAGACGGTAGGCCCTGCCGGCGACGTTAGGTACTGGCGAGACAATGAAGGTGTACACCACGTGCCAAAGAGACCATTGGCGGACATTATTATCAGCTAGGCAGATTTGGAGAGAGGAGGGCCAATTATGAAGACATTGGTTACAGGAGCTACTGGCTTCATTGGTTCAAGCGTTGTAAGAGAATTGCTGAAGGACGGTGTAGAGGTAAGAGTTCTAGTGAGGGAAAATAGCGACACTAGCAACATAGATGGCCTGGATGTGGAAAGAGCCTACGGCGATATTAGGGATAGCGAGTCCGTGAAATCAGCATTGAAGGGGTGTGACACCCTCTATCAAACGGCAGCCTTATATGCCCTTTGGGCACCAAATAGCAGAGCGTTTTACGATATCAATGTGGAGGGGACCAAAACTGCCTTAAATGCAGCCCTGGAGCAGGGGTTGGAAAAGGTGGTTTACACCAGCACTGCCGCAACAATAGGTGCTCACGGTGCTGTTAGCCCAGCTAATGAGCAGGCAGAATTTAATGTCTGGGATGACGGAGACCATTATTGTAGGTCAAAGTATCTGGGAGAAATTGAAGCTCTAAAGATTTGTGATAAGGGGCTTCCACTGGTAGTTGTAAATCCAAGCATGGTTATTGGTGTCCGAGACATTAAGCCAACTCCATCAGGTAAAATAATTGTTGATGTTCTCAACAAGAAGATGCCTGCATACATCGATATCGTTCAGAATTTTGTCGACGTGGAAGATGTGGCCCGAGGCCATATTTTGGCTGCCGAGAAAGGCAAAATCGGTGAAAGGTATATTCTGGGCAATGAGAACCTGCCATTTAGAGATTACTTAAGACTGATTGGCGAGGTCTCAGGGGCTAAGACACCAAAGTTGAGAATACCGTATCACGTTGCTCTCATGCTAGCATACGTGAGCCAATTCGTTGCCAAAACTGCCAAGAGACCGCCCATCATCACTGTACCAATGGTGCGAATGGGCCGTAGATGTTTCTGTTTCGATATCTCCAAAGCTGTCAATGAACTGGGTTTTTCCCAAACGCCCATCAAAACAACTATCGGGAAGGCGGTCAACTGGTTCCGAGAGAATGGGTATGTGAAAGGAGCTTGAAAGAGTAAGCCCAGCCAGGTGGATTTGAAGGCAACATGAAATAGAGAACAATTAGTCTTGTCGGAGGCACAGTAAATGAACGTTCTGGCATTTAATGGAAGTCCGAGGAAAGAATGGAACACAGCAACTCTGCTGACCAAAGCTCTGGAAGGAGCTGCCTCACAGGGAGCAGAGACAGAGCTCATTCATCTATATGATCTGGACTTTAAAGGATGCAAGAGCTGTTTTGCATGTAAAACAAAAGGTGGCGAAAGCTATGGCAAGTGCGCAGTAAAGGATGACTTGGCACCAATACTAAGAAAGGTTGAGGAAGCCGATGCTATCATCCTGGGTTCTCCTATCTATTATGGAACTGTTTCAGGAGTAATGAAATCATTTATGGAGCGTTTGATGTACCCGTATATGACATACAATAATCCACCACAGACGCTTTTCCCAAGAAGGATCAATACAGGGTTTATATATACGATGAATGTTACGGAGAAGGAGATGGAGAGATCAGGTTGGGGTCAACACGTCGGTTTTAACAAAGCAATGCTACAAATAATATTCGGTGGTTCAGAGTCGCTCTTTTGCTATGATACTTATCAGTTTGAGGATTATTCAAAGGTGGTTAATGACCTTTTTGACCCTGAGAAGAAAGCAAAGAGACGCAAGGAAGTATTTCCATTGGACTGTGAAAAGGCGTTTCAAATGGGAGCCAGATTCGTCAAGGACAAGAAAGGCGATACAACTGACCTGTAGCTACGGTCCAGTGAACTCGCTATCATGGTTCTTCATCGGAGGGTATCATCAAGCTGGTCCATACCTTGTGCCGATGTAGTAGTGACCAGTCCCTTGCTCCCAATACCCTGATTAAAAGTAATGCTGTCGAATTTCCGATTTTCAGGGTGTTTTCATAGCTGAAATCGGCCTAAAATGTCTTCAATTCTTAATGAATCAGGTTGACAACCTGTGCAAAAAGGGCTGAGGCCCTACTAGTTGAGGGCCCCAGTAACTAATTATTATATCACACCCCCCAAGCCTTGGCAATATTTTGTACCCGGCCGGCCCATCATCGATTCCTATTGAGATCACCGTCTCGTGGCTTGGTGGTTTCGCTACGTTGAAATGGGCTGCGTAGGTTTGGCTTTCCTTTTGGAAAGCGTGAGTTGCATTGCACATTGTGGACTTTTGTTACATCAATGTCTCAATCTGTATCCAAACCGGATGTGGTATAATTTCCGAGAGGATTCCTTTAGACGAGCCCAGCCGAATGGATTCACAGCCAACATGAGTCAAACAGCTGGATACAGCCCCTGCCGACCAGCCGATGATCTCATCAAGTATACCTCCTGCGGGTATCATTGTTTCCGGAACTGCATTCTCAAGGTACGCATCAGGGATGGGGTAATCGTAGCCTGTGAACCAGATGATACCATCAACCCTGGCATACCGCGGGAGGATGGTTACCTGTCTGAAGAGACAATAAACAAGGGCCTCATCCAAACCCGACCTTGTGCCAAGGGATATGCGCAGTGGCAGATGATATATGATCCTAATAGGGTGATGTACCCGATGAAGCGTATCGGTAGGAGGGGCGAAGGCAAGTTCGAGAGGATATCATGGGACGAGGCGCTGGATACCATAGCGGGAAAGCTGGTGGAGATCAAGAAGGACTACGGCCCCTTCTCCATCATACACCATCCGTACAGCATTTTCGGCCAGTGCAGTTTTCCCCTAGCCCCTTGGTTTGGCGCAGGGATTGCAGGGTGGGCTGCCCATTCCACCAATGGCTGGGAAGAGCCCGAAAGGTGGGTTTTGGGAAAGGAAATTGCAAGGGCAACACTACGCCAGGACGAGGTTCAGGTGTTCAACTCAAAGCTGATCGTCCTCTGGGGCCTGAACCCCCTATCGACCTTGAGCGGTGGATGGGCTTATAACCTCCTCCGCGCCAAGGAACAGGGCATCCCGATCATATGTATCGAACCCCGATATACACCCTCGGCAGAGGTCTTGGCTGACCAATGGATTCCCATTCGGCCCACCACCGATGCGGCGATGATGATCGCCATGGCCAACGTATGGTTCAAAGAGGACCTCTACGATAAGGAGTTTGTGGCGAAATGGGTTGACCCCAAGGGCCTAGAGCGGTGGAAGGCCTACGTGCTGGGCAGGCAAGATGGCACGGACAAGACGCCACAATGGGCAGAGGGAATATGTGGTGTTCCTGCGGAGACCATCGAGGAATTTGCCAGGTTGTATGCCAGAAGCAAGCCAGTGAATCTCAACGTCTCCCTGTCTATGGGTCGCCAGTTCTATGGTGAGAACCCTACCAGGGCAGCCATGTACCTCCAGGCCCTGACCGGCAATGCCCTCGTTCCGGGAGGAACAGCGGCAGCCGAAACAGGTCTGCCTCTGGGCTGGCCAGCAGGGCCATCGCCCAGGGTGGACTGGCAACGACAACCTGGAACCTACAACCCTCCTACCCTGATGGCTGCCTTCAAATGGGCCAAGGCCATCGACATCAGGGAGAAGCTGGACACGGGCGAGATCAGCGCAGAGGAGTACAACAGTATCATCGGCAATAAGGCGGACAACCCCACCCCCAACATTCAGATGGTCTTCATGGATGGGAACAACCATCTTAACAGCCTACCAGATGTAAACACCACCATTCGGGCCATGAAGAAAGTCGGCTTCTCGGTGGTATTCTCGCAATATGCTGAAATGCCCACAGCAAGATATGCAGACATACTTCTGCCCCAGATATACACAGCCTTCGAGGGCAGGAACTGCCAGGCAATCTACGGCCAACAGGATCTGTTCAGGACCGGGATGAATCTGGCCAACTATTTCCTCTATTGTCAGAAGTGCATCGAGCCGATGGGCGAGGTAAAATCCTACGACTGGTTCTGGACCCAGATAGCTAGGAGATTGGGGATAGCCGAGCTCTATAACCCGCGCCTGGCCCATGTGGCCAATGACGAGTGGGATGAAGCCATGGAGCGATTGCACAGGGAAGCCTACGAGAGGTGGGCTGCGAGAGAGGATGTTAAACCACTAAACCCTCTGGGGTGGGAGGAGTTCCAGAGGGAGCCAGTTTTCCGATACGAGATCAAAGAATCATACTACCCCTTCAAAAGAGACCTGGATAGAGGCAGGAATCCCTTCAGGGGCACAGAATGCGGCAAGATCGAATTTTACTCCGAGTTCCTGGCCAGGGGGCCACATCACTTTGCAACTAACGACCACCCTGCTGGAAGTGGCAAATGCTATGGCGGTGGAAATCTGCCTCCAATGGCTGAGATGACCCTTGGGGGAAAGGATACCTTCCACAGCCATGATTCGGAGAAATACCCGCTCCTCATGTCGTCTCCCCACTCCCTCTACCGGGTGCATTCATTCCTCGATAACAATCCCTGGCTGAGGGGGGACTGCTACCGGCATGCCGTTTGGATGAGCGTTGCTGATGCTAAGGCACGTAGCATCAAGGACAATGATCTGGTGAGGGTCTACAACGACATAGGGGAGATGGTGATACCAGCATACGTCACCTCCAGGGTGGTGCCAGGGAGTATCTTCGTATTCCACGGCGGCTGGTACAACCCAGGCGAAACCAAGAGCCAGTTGATGCCTGACGGCGTCGATACGCGAGGAGCTCCCAATCTGCTGATCCACAACGAGGATCTACCTATGACAACTGTCGGAATGTTCCCCTGCAAGGGGCTGGTTCAAGTCGAGAAGTGAGGTGGTGTAGCATAATGGCGCAATACGGTTTCCTCTTCGACCAGAGCCGATGTTCGGGGTGCCACGCTTGTGCTGTCGCTTGTAAGAATTGGAATGGTCTTCCTCCAGGAGCGCTGAAGTACCTGAGGATCTATGAATATGAGAAGGGCAGCTTTCCCAATATACGCATGCATTTTCAATGGGTTACCTGCTACCATTGCGAGGAGCCAGCCTGCGTCAGCAATTGCCCCTGCCAAGCTCTTCACAAGGAAGAGAAATACGGAGCTGTGCTGATAGACAGCGAGAAATGCAACGGCTGCCGAATATGCTACGACGTTTGCCCTTATGGTGCACCTGTTTTTGAGAGTGCTGATAGTGAGCCCAAGGCACAAAAGTGCACTATGTGTATCGACCGTCTTGATCTGGGCGAGCAGCCAATGTGTGTGTTGGCTTGCCCTACAAGAGCTCTTGATTTTGGACCATTGAGTGCTCTGGTGGTGAGATATGGAGATAGAAGGGATCTGGAAAACATGCCTAGCAGCCGAACCACTAGGCCTGCCATTATATTCAAGCCCCATACTGAAAAGCGGCAACTCGTTCCCTATGACGCTGAAAAGGCCTTGGAGCTACTGATGACGAGGGAGCCATTGCCTGTGGTCTTCACGTCAGTAACCGATGTCACAGACATACCTTCGGGGACAGTGGGGCGTAGTGAGTTGGTGATCAAACACGAGTCAACTGATGATCTAATGCGACGCACCAGAAATGACGAGGGATAAACATTTCCTTTGAAGCCACTGTTTAGGAAACCATTCTGAAGTCAGGCGCAGGATCCGTGAATCTATCGGAAGAATGAAGAAAGGAGTACCATGGTTGAACCGAATCGCATTCAGGAAGTATCCGATCACCTTGATATCCAGGGCCTACTCACCCGGTATTGCACTGCCATTGACTCCAAGCAATATGACATGCTGGATACTGTGTTTACCCCTGATGCATTCATAGATTATAGGTCGGCAGGAGGGATCAGTGGAAAACTGCCGGAGATCAAGGCATGGCTTGCGAAAGCGTTGGGTGTATTCCCAATGACGCAGCATTACGTGACCAATTTCAGCATCACGTTAAACGGGGATAGCGCTAGATCACGATGCATGTTTTACAATCCCATGGGATTGTCCCTTCAAGAGGGGAAAGAGGGCTTAGAATTGATATTCTTTGGCGGATACTATAATGACGAACTCGTCCGTACACCAGACGGCTGGAGAATCTCAGAACGTATTGAGGAATCGACCTGGATATACGGTCAGTTACCCGAGGGATTCGAGATACCTCAGTAGTTTACCTGTGCTAGATGAGGCGAGTCAGTTGAGATGTGGCAGTACATCAGGACAACGAATTGGACGTAATACACCATACCAAATCCCCTTTCAAATCAATGTCTCGTGGTTTGGGGTTTGTGGCTGTTTGCGTTGGGTCGCATTTGTTTGGCTTTGCTTTGAAAAGCCTGGACTGCATTGCACATTATGAGTGAATGTTGGCAAGGTGTTAACCTAATTGGGCACCGGCTTTCGCCAGTTGGTAGTTACTCGTTGGAAGGCTGCACAGACCCCCGCATGCGTTTGGTTTCAGCGCGGCGACGCTTGCTTTCTAACCGACGTATCTTTGATGCTAGTGTCGACCTTGTCTTGCGACGGATTTTTGGACTTTGGGCTGCGTTGCGGATCAGCTCCACAAGCCGGTCGATCGCGTCTTGACGATTCCGTCCCTGCGTACGGAACCGCCGAGCGTCGATAATGAGTATGCCGTCTTCAGTAATCCGCCTGCCAGCCAGCGAAACCAGACGTTGGCGAACCCCAACGGTCAGGGAGGGGGAGTTCACGACGTCAAAGCGAAGCTGCACAGCTGTGGCAACCTTGTTGACATTCTGCCCACCAGGTCCCGAAGAGCGAATGAACTCCTCTTGGATCTCGGTCTCATTAATCGCGATGTTGTGCGTTATATGAATCATATATCGAGATTACGCCAGGTACCCCACCTTATGCAAGCACTAGCCG
>CAZNKW010000041.1:0-8218 GCA_964573655.1 uncultured Dehalococcoidia bacterium | reverse complement strand
AGGTTTTTCCACTTCTTTCAGTTTAAGGACTTCCGGTGGCCCGTATTTCTCATATACAATCGCTTTCATCGATATTTCTCCTGTATTGATTTAGGACAGCCATCTTCAATACAGTTCCTCTACTATTATACATTCTGCCGACAAACTCTTTAGCACTCGGTGGCACGGGATAGCACTACCAGATACGAAAGTCGCCCTGGGGCAAGACAAGAAAGCACAAGTTGCTATCTGGAGCGACGGCGTGGCACATTACGCCTCTTACTTTTAATCAAGGTGAGTTTGTCCTCTCAAACAGAGCCAGTTTCTGGACTATACCTCAATGCTAGTGACTCTAGCTCTGTAATTGCTACCATCTCCAAGCGCAAATCAAATCGACTCAGCGACATGGGGTTACACAATAGATCAGACTGTGGACTTCTGTGGTAGAATACATATCCCAGTAGAATGTCTCCAGAATTATTACAGTCTTCTGAGAAGGAGGAGTTATGATAGGCAGCAAAGGGAAATATGCACTGGTGACTGGAGCTTCAAGTGGAATTGGCTATGAACTGGCAAAGCTGTTTGCTCAGGATGGCAAGAATATTGTGGTAGTAGCGAGGAGTCAAGATAGGCTCGAGCAACTAAAGACAGAGATTGAAAATAGATCCAGCACTAAGGTAATTGTCTTGCCCAAAGATTTGTCAAAACCAGATGCGCCGCAACAGATATTCTCTACACTCCAAAAGGAGCATATTGAGGTAGATGTCCTTGTCAATAATGCTGGTTATGGTGTTTACGGCAAGTTTTCCGAAACCAACTTGCAGCAGGAACTTGAAATGATTCAAGTTAACGTTACTTCCTTGACAGCTTTAACTAAATTATTTTTGAGGACGATGTTGCAGAACAAATATGGCAGGATTTTGAATGTTGGCTCAGTGGGCAGTTTCTTCCCTGTTCCACTGGAGTCTGTCTATGGAGGAAGCAAATCGTTCGTCTTAAGTTTTTCAGAAGCAATAGCTAACGAACTCAAGGGTACCGGTGTTAGTGTAACTTGTCTCTGCCCTGGGCTTACAGACACAGGTTTCTATAGGAGGGCAGTTGGAAAAGAACCAAGAACGAATCAGAGGCGTCTGATGATGAATGCTGCCAAAGTTGCTAAAGTTGGTTATAAGGCTTTAGAAGAAGGAAAGTATATCATCCTGCCTGGCTTCAGAACTAAATTAATACCAATTTTGGTAAGGGTAATTCCTAGAACTTGGCTTCTGAGAATGTCCCGATGGGCGCTGGAACGTGCTTAGTTCCAAATCCGATACCTGTAGCCCCGATAGAGATTCATCACCGTTCTATCAATCTGCTATCCATCACCGCCCCGTAGTGCTTCCCGCTGGCATCGAAAGAGTGACCATGATTGAAGGAGAAACCGAAAGGGAAATTGACCAGCTTCTAGTTGTAGCTAAGCGTTACCTGTCTATGCCACGCCTGTGCACAGTGTAGGAGATGCTAGAGAACGATTTCCCCGAAAACTATCGAACGAAGCTGTACAGTGGGGGTAAAATAACGCGATTTTCTATTAGTAATCGGTATCTTGAATGTATGTCCTTGTAGCTCCAGAGGCCACTATCTTGTCTGGCCCCTCATCTCGTTGTCATCGTCTTCCACGATGTAGCGGTGCCAAACATAGGTGCGGCCGATGGTAGCCGGGTCGAAGGATAACCCACTATAGCCTCGACTTCCAGCAAGCCTTTTCCCCTTCAGCTAAAGCCTCATGTTAATATAGCCGCGCCAAGAATACTGGTCCAGCGAATAGGCGAGCCAATTGCTGGAATCTCGTCGTTGCATTATAA
Source organism: uncultured Dehalococcoidia bacterium (assembly GCA_964573655.1). Classification (GTDB taxonomy): domain Bacteria; phylum Chloroflexota; class Dehalococcoidia; order UBA2247; family RBG-13-53-26; genus CAYWDP01. The sequence goes on along the minus strand of CAZNKW010000041.1, from coordinate 6,395 downwards.
TGATGCCGCTCACTCAAAAAACATGAGGCTTATTCTCTCGTCTAGCGGTTTCGCTGGACTGTAAAGGAGGATGCTCCGTATGGCAGATAGAAAGCAGCTCAAGGTTCTCTCTCCCGGCAAAATCGGTGGACTCCAATTGCGCAATCGAATAATTAGGTCTGGCTGTTTCGAAGGCATGTGCCCCGGCGGATCGCCGTCTGATGCATTGCTGGAGCACCATAGAGAGGTGGCCGCTGGCGGTGCTGCCATGACCACCGTGTCCTATTGCTCAGTGTCCTTCGATGGTCGTGGTTTTGAAACTGAAATGTGGATGCGGGAGGAGATCGTGCCAGAGCTACGGCGACTGACTGATGCTGTGCATCGAGAGGGAGCCGCCGCCTCCATTCAACTGGGACATTGCGGCTACTTCTCCAACAAGTCTGTCATCAAACGCCGACCCCTTGGTGCTTCCCGCAAGTTCTGCACCTTCCGCCGCGCTTTTTCTCGGGAAATGACTGAGCAGGAAATTAACAGGGTAACGGAAGACTTCGGGAAAGCGGCTGCCCTGTCTGTAAAGGCAGGGTTTGACGCTGTAGAGGTTCATGCCGGTCACGGGTACCTCATCAGCCAATTCCTCTCTCCCTACACCAATCGGCGACGGGACCGCTTTGGCGGGTCCCTGGAGAACCGCCTGCGGTTTCCCGCCTCAGTGATCAAGCAAATAAGAGAGACCGTAGGGCCTGACTTCCCGATTTTGGTCAAGATGAATCTCAAGGATGGGTTTGAGGGTGGCCTGGAGGTAGAAGAGGCTATTGAGGTAGCTAAGCGGTTCGAAGCGGAGGGGGCGAGCGCTCTCATCCCCAGCGGCGGGTTCACGGCCAAGACGCCCTTCTACATGACGCGGGGAAGGGTACCTGTCAAGGAGTGGATCCAGGGGCCGAGAGGTCTATTGGAAAAGCTAGGCTTGTTTCTCTTTGGTAGCTTCTTGGTTCAGACCTACCCCTTCGAAGAAATGTTTTTCCTTGAGGATGCCCGGAAATTGCGACAGGCGGTGAGTATCCCACTGGCGCTCATCGGGGGCATTTGCTCCGTCGACAACATGGAAAAGGCCATGGATGAAGGCTTCGATTTCGTGCAGATAGGTCGAGCCCTGATCATGGAACCGGACCTGGTGCGCAGGATGGAGAGGGGCGACTGGCAGGCGTCAAAGTGCGACCATTGTAACCGGTGCATCGCCGAAATGGAAAAAGGCGGCGTGTGGTGTTTCTCTAAGGTCAAAGGTCTGTATCAAGGATAAGACCGGCTCATCAAGGATTGCTCTAATTGACGCGGTCTAATTTTCATTTTGGCTTCAATTTTAGGTACTTTGGAAGCTATTCACCCTAAGACTTTGTAGTTGCCCCCCGATATATCGGGGGGCAACTACATTTTAGACAGCCTCTGTCCTCAGATTGCGGGTCTAACAAAGGTGATCTTTGAAATACGGTCATCAAACAGTATTGGCAAAGGGAATTTCTCTGATATCCAGCGCGGTCGCTTATCCCCCATCGGTCTGAGGAAAGGCGACTTCTGTATACAAGGACTCTACCCTTTGCTTATGCTCCAGCTCCTGTGCTGCCAGCTTTTCGAGCAGCTTCTGCACTTCCCCCTTGGGATGAATTTGAGCTAGGCTGAGATAGAACTCATAAGATGCCTTTTCCCGATTGGCAGCCAACAAGAAGGTATCTTTAAGCTCCATATGGGGAGACACGTCTGGTTCGCCAAGCAGCTCGGCAATCTTATAGTCCACACTGTGTCCACTGCTCAGTGCGCCACCCTTGAGCTCGCCGCGAAGGTATTGCTCTAACCGCTTCTGATGACCCTTCTCTTGTTGGGATAGTTTCTGAAAGGCATCCCTGGCTGCTTCTTCCTTCACCATCTGGCCCAAAGCAATATACAAACGCTGTGCCTCAATCTCTTTTCGAATCGCCCTTTCCAAAACTTCCTTAAGCGTCAACTGTGCTGCCATTGCTTTCACCTCCTAAAGCGCTAAGCGCCTTAATTATCTCTAGCTGCCAGATATCTTCAGGCTTTCGTACGCCTTTTTGACCTCTTCCACCGATGCCTCGTCCTCCAGAGTAGTGAGGTCGCCCAAGCTCTGCCCTGAGGCTACTGCTTTGAGGACGCGACGCATGATCTTGCCACTCCTCGTTTTGGGCAGTGACTCCACAAAATAGACCTCGTCGGGGGTGGCCACAGGGCCGATAACACGCCGCAGATGCTGAACGAGCTCCTTTCTCAAACCAGGAGAAGGCAAAATCTCTGACTTCAGGGTCACGAAGAGGACAATTCCTTCACCCTTTACCGCATCAGGCTTGGCTGTCACGGCAGCCTCAACCACGGCGGGGTGGGATACAGCAGCATCTTCGAGTTCCGTTGTTCCCAGGCGATGCCCAGCCACTTTGAGTACCTCATCTGCTCTGCCCAGGAGCCAGAAGTAGCCATCCTCGTCGCGCATAGCAAAATCGCCGGTATAGTATGAGCCGGGGAAGCGTGACCAGTACGACTCCTTATAAAGCTGCGGAGCACCGTAGATGTCTATAAGCATCCCAGGCCAGGGCTTTCTTATTATGAGGAAGCCCCTTTGTCCTGGAAGAGCTTCCTTTCCTTCAGCATCAACCACAGCAGCATCAACTCCAGGAAGAGGAAAGGTAGCCGAGCCTGGCTTTAGCGGCATGGGTTCAATGCCCGGCGTGGCAGAGATCATAATGCCCCCTGTCTCTGTCTGCCACCAGGTATCAACGACGGGGCATCTCTCGCCACCAATATACTTGTAATACCACTGCCATACCTCCGGGTTTATGGGTTCACCAGCAGTGCCCACAAGTTCAAGACTGGACAGGTCATGCTTGAGCGGCCATTCTTCACCATGACGCATGAACATACGCACCGCTGTCGGAGAGCTGTAGAAAATGCTGACGCCATACTTCTCTACAATATCCCACCACCGATCCACTGTGGGGTAATCAGGAGCCCCTTCATAGAGGACAATGGCAGCACCATGGGAGAGGGGGGCATAGACTATGGAGCTATGACCAGTTACCCAACCCAGGTCAGCGGTGCACCAATAGACCGACTCCTCTCTTATATTGAATACCCACTGATATGCCAAGTGGTTGAACACTAGATAGCCGCCTGTACTATGCACTACCCCCTTCGGCTTGCCCGTAGTCCCAGAGGTGTAGAGCACATAAAGCGGGTGGGTGGATTCCACAGCCACAGGCTCAAGCAACATTTCCGCTTTTTCCAGCAAAGAGGAAAGCCACAGGTCCCTTCCCTCTTTCATAGGCACCGCTTCCCCCGTCCTCTTGACCACAATAATTTTCTCCACTGAGGGACAGAGCCTGGCTGCCTCATCAGCTATCTCCTTGAGCGCCACAACCTTGCCACGGCGATACCCTCCATCAGCAGTAATAATCATCTTCGCCTGTGTATCGCTAATCCTATCGCACATTGCCTGAGCACTGAACCCAGAGAAGATTACCGTATGCACCGCCCCTATTCGAGCACAGGCGAGCATAGCAATGGGAAGTTCAGGGACCATGGGAAGATAAAGGGCAACGCGATCCCCCTTTTTGACTCCCAGCCTCTTCAATGCTGAGGCAAAGCGATTGACCTCGCGGAAGAGGGTAGAATAGCTGAGCACCCTTGTCTCACCCCTCTCCCCCTCCCAGTATATGGCCACCTTGCTCCGGCGCCATGTCTTGACATGGCGGTCAACACACTGATAGCAGGCATTCAGCCGACCGCCCACAAACCACCGGGCATAGGGCATCTCCCAATCCAACACCCGGTCCCAGGTCTGATACCAGTCAAGTTTCCTTGCCTGCTCAGACCAGAATCCCTCAGGGTCCTCCACCGAGCGGCGATGCATCTCGGTGTACCGCTTCGACGGCCACAAGCGCAAACTTGTGGACAGGGAACTGACGCTATCCGGTCCTTGGTCTTCCATTATGTTTCCCCCCTTTATCTAGTCACACCATAGCCAGGTCAAGCATTCCAAGGGAAAGGCTCAAATCCCCTCACTGCCAGAGGTCGGGGCAATCCTGCCTGGTCAAACCTATGAGCTCTCACCTTCCACACCCGCTGCCCCCGGCTGCTCGCTGGAAAAATCAAACTCACGCTTCTTTCTTGATTTGGCACCCCTCCCCAGGTCTTCCTCCTTGAGATAGTAGCCAAAATGAACGGCACCTATATTTTCCTCTCTATACTTAAGAGGAAGAACCTTGGCTAACTCTTCGTCGGAGACCTCGACATCCACCAAGGCCATCAACCGCCCCAAAGCAATCATGTTGCCAAAGATCTCCTGCCCAAACTTTTCCACCCCCAGCTTGCTAAAAGGGATTTCCTCGTCGGTGCAAAGGCCAGTTTGGCACACTGTCTTTTCTGCTCGAAGTCCCTCTGCCTTATCCGATAACTTGAGCAGGATGTCAGCCTCATGAACCACAGGGTTGGCGATAGGCTCTTTCCCAAAGATAAGGTAAGCCACACTCATAGCACCTCTCACCGCTGAGTCGTAATCATACAGCAAGCTCACTTCATAGCCGAGGTTGGACAGCAATGTTGCCAGCGTATGGGATATCACCCGCACCCCCTGCCCCCCTTCTCCGGAAATGATGACCTTTCCCATGATAGCTCTCCTCCCTATGCCTTACGGACTATACCTATTTCGAAGGGCTCCAAGGTCTCAGCCTCCTCAGGTGCCCTTTTATATGTCTTACGGAAGTATTGTAGCATTTCATAGGCGGAGTTGAACCCTAACCTCCGCCCATTATTCTCAATGCAGTGACAGATTATGTCAATGAAAGCAAAGCCTGGCCAAGCAATAGCCTCCTTAATGCACTGGCGAAAGTGTGCCTGATGAAATACCGTGGTTCTGGCATAGAAATACTTGGCACCGGCCTTCATCAGGTTTTGAAGGTTCACCGGGTCATATATAGCACCGACAGGGGAACTAACCGTTTTGGTGCCCCGTGGTGTTGTCGGCCCTGCCTGGCCTCCTGTCAGACCATAGACCTGATTATTGTTGCAGAGCACTGTCAAGTCTGGGTTGCGTCTGGCGGCGTGAAGCAGATGGTTACCACCAATACTAGCCAGATCCCCATCACCAGAGACAACGATCACCTTGAGGTCTGGATTCACCAGCTTCACTGCCTCGGCTACAGGCAAGGTACGGCCATGCAGAGTGTAAACACCATCCACATTGAAGTAGCCAGCTAGTCGTCCCGTGCATCCCACCCCAGAGATGACGGTGGAATTGGTATGGTCAAGGCTGAGTTCATCCATCACCGTGGCTAGCTGAATCATTATCTGCCCTATTCCACAGCCCGGACACCAGGTAGTGGGGAAAAGCTCCAGCTTAAGAAGGTCTTTGAACATCAGGACACCTCCCTTCCCAATCTTTCACTTAAGCCTTTCTTAGCCAGCTCCAGGTTGATTCTCCCGCCGAGGAGCGGCACCTTGATCACATCCCTCTTGAGTTCACGCTCCACCAAACAGGCATACTGACCATCGTTGGCTTCCACAACGACTATTTTTGCGTAGCCATGAGTGTGTTGCCGAAGCTCATCACCCAGCATAGGGAAGATGCGTATCGGTCGAAATATAGCGAATTGAGAAGCCAGCGGCGCAATCACCCTCGACACAATGCCGTAGGAAATCAGCAACGTCTCGCTGGAAGTGTTTCCCTTGAACTCAAAATCACTATAGCGGGCAGCCACTTTTTCATGGCGGGTCTTGACTTTGGAGAGCCACTCTTTGTATACCACCGCATCGGCAGTACGCGGATGGCCTTCCTCATCATGGGCCAAGCCAGTGAAAAACCTCTTCCCTGTTCCCAGGGGTGGTCTACTGCGAGTGACAACTTTCACCTTAATGGCATCAAGGTCTACCATCTCGTTCAAATGGCCTACGAATCCATCGCTGAGCAAAATGACAGGCGATAGAGATTCCTCTGCAGCATTAAAAGCGGCGACGGCATAACGGTAGCACTCCTCGACGGAGTTAGGATAAAAGGCCAAGGGGTAGTAGTCGCCGCTGCTGCCATAGTTTGTCTGCACAATATCCTGCTGAGCTGGCATGGTCGGCATGCCTGTGGCCGGCCCAACCCGCTGAACGTTGACAAATACCGTCGGCACCTCGACCTCATGGGCATAGCCAATAGCCTCCTGCATCAGTGTGAAGCCTGGACCTGCCGTAGCAGTGAAGGACTTGGCACCAGCCAGAGAAGCGCCGATAATAGCATTGGCGGCAGCTAGTTCATCCTCACTCTGAATGAACTTGAAGTTTGGGTCTCTGGCAGCATGTTCAGCTGCCAGGACCAGTATCTCCGATGAGGGACTGATAGGATAGCCAGCGAAGAAATTGGCCCCTGCTTT
>CAZNKW010000040.1:0-8227 GCA_964573655.1 uncultured Dehalococcoidia bacterium | reverse complement strand
TGCATCAGGTTATAGGGAATGGCCATGAGACACAAGCCGCCAGGGTGCCCCGATGTCTGGTGGCAAAGGTAGAGCCCATCTATGGGGGTGCGGTAGCGAGAAAGCTCAAGAAAAGGACGCTGGGTCCACCACTGGTCCTGGCAGGGACGGAGGCCGTACCATGAACCACCCACCAGCCCCGTATTGCGAAACTCGGAGTCATAGGGAGTGCCGGCCCACTGGTGGACGATGTTATCCGAGTCGACGTTCTCCACTACCTGGCTGAGGGCTTGGCGCATGTATCCATTTATCTCGTCCCTGACCTTACTTAGGCCCTCGGGCTCTTTCATGTGAGGCTCTGGTGTGGGGACCACGATGTCCATCGGACCTTCTAAAAGGCAGCCGGGAATAGTGCATTGCGGGTCAGTGGGACTGTATTGCCCGCTCCCCACGATGAGCCACATCACCCTGTCAGGAGGCACGCTCGGCTTGCCCCGCCGTCCAAGCTCGTCAGCTATATTATCAAAATAGATCTCCCGGGAGTCGCAGGGGTAAATCCCACCATAAAAAATCCCGGAGCGACCCCATCCTGAACGGAACTTGGGGCGATAGCGAAAGGGCTGACGAGTGAGAAACTGAGAATGGTAGAGGCTTCCCCCTTTGAGGCTAACGTCCTTTATTCGCTGTATGAAGCTGGCATCCAGATGCCGTGGCCCGATAAGCTTGAGGAAGGTCTGCTTAAGGTCAGTGGCACTAATGACTGCCCTGTTCGCCCAGACCCTCTTTCCCCTCCCAGCAGAGTCATCTCTGAGGCGTACTCCTGCTGCTCTTCCGTTGCTGACGATGATATCATCTACAGGACAACAGGTGCGCACCACAGCTCCGTGGGCTATGGCGCAGCGCAAGATGGCATGGTAATAGCCATGCATGTTGCCCCGAGGTCCAACAGCTCTATCAAAATATCCAAAGGCTACCACGCCGCAGAAAGCCGGGATACCCATTCCCTGAAAGTGACCGTGGGCGGTTTCCAGCGCTGCCAGGTAGGCTGCATGTACCTTGAGCGGTTCGCTCTCTAAATACTCGTCTAGAAGGTCAAACAGGGTCATCTGGAGCAGCTCCTCAGTCCACACGTCTGGCTGCCGCTCCTTATAAACCTGCATGAAGGGGATGCTCTCGGCTGTTGGCTCGATTTCAGGGGGATGTGGCGGACACCAGAAGACGGCGCGCGCCAGGTCTTTGGTAAACGATGGCTGAGCCTGGGCACCACTTAGCTTGGTCCAACCCTGCTTATCCTTCTCAGTGATTGGCATCCAGCCCTCTGTGGTCATCACATAGGGCGGTGGTTTTCCTTGAAATAGGGTAGTGAGGGGCCACTGCATGCGGAAACCGTATTTGCACAACTCTAACTGCTCCCAGCCAGGAGCTGGTCCGGCACAGTTAGCAATAGCATGGGGGCTGATACGCACGCCAGCTATAGGCTCAGTGTTCTCCTGTGCTCCTCCACCCTCCGGCCTCTCCTCCAGCAGGCAGACGCTCAATCCGCACTTAGCCAGATAGGCTGCCGCCGTAGTGCCATTATGGCCGGCACCTATAATGACAATGTCGTACCTTTCTTCACTACTCATGTATAGTCCCATTCCTTCTTGTGAGTGTCAGGTCAGGGACCTGACAAGCACCTGAGGAACCCACATCTCTATTATTGTCCTTGACACCGATAATATGCCCATCATACCTGGCGGTCAAGTCCACTGCAGTATCCTTAATCCGCGGTACACATTCAAAAATGACACCTTTGAGGTAGTCTCTCATAGTCGTCTAAAAAACTCCTTATGAATCACCTCCCCTAGCGGGAGGAGATTAAGCGGAGGGGGAGAGGGATTTGGGTAAAGCGGCGCGGGAGAACAAAAAGCCAATCAGTTCAATTGGAAGGTAGTGCAGCCGCCAGTCACCCCCTGCGACCACTCTACTGAACGGGCGCCGAGAGAAATGTCGACTGACTTTATAGTCAGCTTCAGCGTAATACCCAGGGGCGAAAAGTCTGCTTTTTGGCAGGTCTAAAGACCTGCGCCAACATTTCTTAAGCCTTGTAGCTTGGGAGGTGACCTGATATAATTACCGAGAAAGGGCGATGGAAAAGATACTGGATAAACTTAAGGCGATGGAAAGACGCTACGAGGAACTGAATCGCCTCATGGCACAATCTGACGTGGCTGTTGAGCATGAGCAATGGCAAAGCTTCGCTCAAGAGCACGCTGCCATCGAACCTTTAGTTTCCAAATTTAGACGATACAAGGGGACTTTGAAGGAGTTAGAGGAAACCCAGCAGCTTTTGGACGATGGCTTGGATCCAGAGATGGTGGCTCTGGCTAAGCAGGAAATAGAGACGCTAAAGAAGCGTGGTGATGCCCTAATGCAGGAGCTCAGGCTTGGCCTCTTACCTCAAGACCCCAACATTAATAAGGACGCTATTGTAGAGATCCGTGCTGGCACTGGTGGTGAGGAGGCAGCTTTATTTGCTGCCGACCTGTTTCGGATGTACACCCGCTACGCTCAAGCTAAAGGCTGGAAAGTAGAGGTCATCGATAGTAACCAAAGCGACCGGGGGGGATTTAAGGAAATCGTTTTTGAAGTCACCGGCAGGAATGCCTTTGGTAGATTAAAATATGAGCCAGGTGTGCATCGAGTACAACGGGTGCCTGTCACTGAAGCCAGCGGGCGCATTCATACCTCCACGGCTACAGTGGCTGTTTTACCTGAAGCAAAGGAGATAGAAGTTGATATCAACCCCGATGACCTAAAGGTGGACATCTTTCGCAGCGGTGGCGCTGGAGGGCAGAATGTAAATAAAGTGGCTACTGCAGTAAGGATTACCCACCTGCCTACTGGAATAATAGCCACCTGCCAGGATGAGAGGTCACAACTTCGCAACCGCACAAAGGCAATGGCAGTGCTCCGCGCCCGTCTTCTGGATAGGGAGCAGCGTAAGCAGCAGGAGGAGATTACCAGGGAGCGCCGCTCCCAGGTAGGCAGCGCCGAGCGAGCAGAGAAGGTGCGCACTTACAATTTCCCCCAAAGCAGGGTTACTGACCACCGTATTGGCTTGACCCTCCACAATTTACCAGCTATCCTCCAAGGGCAGTTGGATGAGCTTATTGATGCCCTTGCTGCAGATGAGAGGGCAAAGCAATTGGAGGAAGCTGCTGGGTGAACCTTAAGGAAGCACTCTACAAAGCTGAATCTATAATCGCTTCCCAAGACATCGCTGATGCTCGAAATGAAGCCGAGTTGCTCCTCATGCATTCCCTCGGAATAGGGAGGGCCGAACTATATACCAGGCTGCGAGAGCTAATATCTCCTTTAGAGGCAGAGGGGTTTTGGTATCTAGTTCAGCATCGATGCCACCATGAGCCCACGGCCTATATCCTGAAGCAGTGTCAATTCTACGGGATCGACTTTTACATTGATTCCCGAGCTCTTATTCCCAGACCTGAGAGTGAATTGCTGGTGGAGGGTGCGCTGGAGTTTATCCGCCAGCGTTTTCCCTCAGAGATCCCTTCTTCAATAGCTGACGTAGGAACTGGGAGTGGCGCCATTGCTATTGTAGTTGCCTTGCATCTACCTAAAGCCGAAGTCTATGCGATAGATGTCTCAGCGGCTGCTTTAGAGGTGGCCCGTATGAACTGCAGCAAACATGGGGTGGAAAGACAAGTCCATCTTCTTCTGGGGGACATGCTGCAACCTCTTCCCGAACCGGTGGATATTATCCTGGCTAATTTACCTTACGTGAAGGACTCGGAGCTACCACAACTGAGCCCAGAGATAAAGAACTTTGAGCCTATCATTGCTTTAGCCGGCGGTCGGGATGGACTGGAAAAAGTGCGCCAGCTACTGCCCCAGGCTAAGCAAAAGCTTCTCCCCGGAGGTTTGATTCTACTGGAGATTGGACAGGGACAGGGTCCAGTGGCCACCGCTTTGGTGAAAGATTATTTCCCCACTGCCAAGATAGACTTAATACCCGACCTGGCGGGGATAGAGCGGGTGGTAAGGGTGGTGACCTAATCAATAGTCAAAGGTGAAGCAAAATTAACTCGATCAAGAGACTGTTTAGGAATGTAGTAGCCCTCCGATATATCGGGGGGCAACTACAAAGATTTTGGGGGTGAAGAACCTCCAAAATTCCTCGACAAATAAAGGAGGTGACAAAGACGGGTAAGCTAGAGGGGAAGGTGGCTTTGATTACAGGGGCTGGATCTGGAATCGGGCGAGCTACCGCCCTTCTCTTTGCAGAAGAAGGAGCTAAGGTGGCTGTTGCTGACTATGTTCCAGCAGGCGGGCAGGAAACAGTCAAGATGATCCAAAAGGCTGGTGGCGAGGCTCTCTTTATTGAAGCTGATGTCTCTAGGGCGACTGATGTGGCAAGGATGATTAAGACAACCGTGGATAAATATGGGCGAATAGACATTCTCTACAATAACGCCGGTATCACGCAAAGGGGAGTGTCCCTGTTGGAGACCACAGAGGAGGAGTGGGACAGGGTGCTCAGCATTAACCTTAAGGGTGTCTTTCTCGGTTCAAAATATGCCCTCCCAGTGATGATCGACCAAGGTGGGGGCGCCATCATCAATACTGCCTCTATAGTGGGACTGGTTGGACTCCCGGGTAACCCTGCTTACAGTGTTTCCAAGGCTGGAGTGATCCAATTAACTAAGATGATGGCTGCGGAATACGGGAGGCAAAACATTCGGGTCAATTGTATTTGCCCGGGTGCCATCCAAACGCCGATGACGGAGAGCGTCTCTCTCCCCATGGATGCCTATATCCGGGTACAATTTTTGAAGAGGACAGGGCAGCCGGAGGATATCGCTCAGGCTGTTCTCTATTTGGCCTCCGACGATTCCTCTTTCGTCACCGGCGTAGCCTTGGTGGTCGATGGTGGCTGGATCGTCAGCCCACGAATGCCTCGCCCAGGGGCGGGGTGATATGCTAATCAGCGTCATTGCTTGAACCGTGTCTTAGGTTATAAAGAGGTAGGGGAGCCTCTTGTGGGCTCCCGCTCCGATGAATAAAATTCATCGGAGGGAGGGGACAAGCCCCTCCCCTACTTCATCAATATCTGAAGTGAGGCAAGATAATCTGATAAATAAAGGAGGTGCTAAAGATGGGTAAGTTAGAGGGAAAGGTAGCTTTGATTACCGGGGCTGGATCTGGAATCGGGCGAGCTACTGCCCTTCTCTTCGCTAAAGAAGGAGCTAAAGTGTCTGTTGTGGATTATGTTCCGGCAGGAGGCCAGGAAACGGTCAAGATGATCCAAAAGGCCAAGGGTGAGGCTATCTTTATTGAGGCTGATGTTTCTAAGGCGGCTGATGTGGAGAGGATGATTAAGACAACCCTGGATAAATATAGGCGAATAGATATCCTTTATAATAATGCCGGCATCATGGGTAGGTATACCTTCACCGCAGACACCCCAGAGAAGCAATGGGATACTATTCTCAATATCAACCTTAAGGGAGTCTTTTTGGGTTCAAAGCATGTTATTCCGGTAATGCTTAATCAAGGTGGTGGCGTCATCATCAATACTGCCTCTACCGCGGGTATAGTCGGATTGCCGGGTCTCCCTGCTTATTGCGCTTCCAAAGCAGGAGTTATCCAACTAACTAAAACAATAGCTCTAGAATACGCTGACCAGAATATTCGGGTCAACTGTATCTGCCCCGGTGGGATCCTCACCCCGATGGCGCAACCGCCAGGTCAGGGTGAGTCTCCACCACCTTTCCGACAATCGCAACCTATGAGAAGGTTTGGGCAGCCAGAGGAGATAGCTCGAGCTGCGCTCTATCTAGCATCTGACGATTCTGCCTATGTCACCGGGGCCGCCCTGGTAGTCGATGGTGGCTGGGCCACTGGCATACCAAAGGCCCGCCCCAAGAAGTGATACCTTCTATTTGCTGATCACTTTCTAAATGCTTGAGCTACTCAGAATCAGCGATTGAAATGTCCCATGCATAGGGTAAGGGCTTTGTCCCCTGCCAAGCGGGGCGGGTGACAGAGCACCCGCCTAAGATAAGGGTAGTAATCGCTGATTTAGGATGGGCCACGTGGGTTACAGTTACCCACTTCGCGCAAAAACAATCACCCGTCGTGACTCTTATCACGACGCTACAGCTCGAAGAGTCTTGTCGACTTTGATAGTTGTAGCGTCGCCTCTCCTGAGGCGACGAGTAATACCAATCGTCGCAATTGCTAGCATATAATGCTGGTTCTCCCTCCCCCAGCGGGAGGGAGATAGAGGGAGGGGGTAGAGAGTAATCTGCCTAAGCTTTTCTATTCTCATCCTTCGTGGTGCCAATAATTAGCATGAGGGACAGACCTGAAGGTCTATCCCTACTTATTTAGGGAGCAGGATTCGAACATACCTTGCCCTTTGCTTTATGTAGTCTACTACTTCGCCCGGCTTTATTATTCCCTCTTCAGTTATTATCCCGGTTATTAGGTGGAGTGGAACCCTGTCAAAACCTTCTTCTAATTCTGACGGCTGACCAAGGTAGCTCCGGGTATCAAATTTGTCTGTTTCGCAAAGACAGTAAAAAGGGATTTGACTTTCCTTTGCTGCCAAGGCAACCGCATAGGTTGGCACACCGTTAATAAGAGAGCCATCAGCTAATATGCTGTCAGCGCCTACTAAAGCCTTCCCCACCTTTGATATATATTGCTTTATAGCCTGATCAGGAATAACTTCAGCCGGAATTCCGTAAGACCTAAGCTGCTCGGCGGTCATTTCGCCATAGGCTTGGCCATTGCTTGACCTGGATTCGGCAACCAGAACATGGAATCCTTTCCCGGCGAGCCTAGCTAGTCTAAGAGTCTCACATATTGTCGAGCTGTAGCTACAGGTCATCAATCTATCACCCTTCTCAATCAGCTCAGCCCCCTGCTCAGAGGCTTTGAAGAAGGTTCCTTCCACATCCTTAATAAGCTCCTTCCCTTTGGAGCAGGCAAGCTTCTTCAATGAACTCAAATCCTTCTTTATCTCAGATTTCTGGGAAACCTGGTAAATAAAGCGAGAGACGCAGTTAGTTATGGAAGCCATGGATGGCCTAGCTTCCATAAGCCCTCTTCCTACTGCTTTCAGCTCCTCCAAAAAATCGGCTACGTTCTTGGCTTCGCTTTTCTCTATAGCAAGGTTCATTACACCAATTGCCTGCCTGGAAAGCCAGCTAGCCCCATGTATTCTATCCTGGCGAATCTCTTCTATTTGCTTGGCGACTTCAGGATTCAAAGACATGGATTTCTGTTACCTCAGAATATCTCCTTTTCTATCGAGCCTGGAAAGGCTCTCCCACAGGCAAGCTTGTGTGGGAGACCCCTCCTGGGGTCGATTAATTCTGAAAAACACAGTTTCTCTAGTCCAGTTCAGCCAGGTCAAACCTCATACCATCTCGGGCGGCGATGACGCGGACACCTGTTTCGTCAGCTAGCCTTTTGGCTACCTCCCAGGGCTTAGCCCGCCACATGGTCATGCCGAAGTGGCTCAGGATAGCCGCCTTTGGCTTGAGGCACTTGATAATCTCGCCTGCCTCGGAGGCTGCTAGGTGGTCAAAGGGACCACCTGGCTCAAGCCTGACCACATTGAGGATGAGGAGGTCAGCTTTGTAGTGGCGGCAAAGCTCATCGAAGTAGCGGGTATCTACCAGGCAGGAGATAGTATGTCTTGGCGTCTCGAATACTATGCCATAGGTCTCTACAGGGTGGCGGTGTCTCAGCGGGGTGTGAAAGGAGACATCACCGATGCTGTAGCTTCCGCCTTCTTGAAGAACCTCAATACGCTCCAAAGAGGGTCGTAAATAGTGGAGGACTACCGGGTCCTCATCCAGAGCATCCCTGGGAGCAAAGAGCACCCCTCTCTGGCGAAAACCACCCTCGGTCATAGCTTCGATCATGATGTTGATGTCTCCTGAGTGGTCCAGGTGTCTATGAGAGAGGACAATAGCTTTCAGCTTGGCAGCCTTCAGCTTGCGCTTGGCAGCTTGAACCAGGGTCCCCGGACCGGGGTCAAGCAATATCTCTGTGCCACCCAAGTCAAGCCAGAGACCCCCTGAGGCCAGGATTTGATTGGCTACCATCACCCGGGCCCCCGCCGTCCCCAGGAAGGTGAGCGTATCGGTTAGCTGGTTCAAGGCTGATTCCTTTATTTTGCTATCATATGATGTTGCCGGTCTTGTTTGTCATTGCGACCCCGATTTATCGG
>CAZNKW010000039.1:0-8297 GCA_964573655.1 uncultured Dehalococcoidia bacterium | reverse complement strand
GGCGGTGTAAACACCGCCGTTGGAGGCAATGGTGATGCTGAGGCTGTCCGAAAACCTCCGTAGGATAGCCCCTTGTGGGCTCCCGCTCCGATGAATGAAACTCATCGGAGGGAGGGGACAAGCCCCGGGGAGATGCACTCCTACAAGGGGGAACTTTTTAGACAGCCTGTAACTAGGATATAAGAACGCCGTCTTGAGGGCCTGAATTAGGGCCACTCATTCGTTGAGATTAAGAAAGACTGGCGGGCTATTCTGACAAATCTTTGCTTGGCGCCATCCTTATGTGCTGTCAACTATGTGGGTGGCCTGTTCAAGGCACGTCATGAGATAGACGATAGCACCAACATCAACGCACCAGCAGTGGCCTTCATGGGCGGAATGCCACTTATTAGCAGAACAAATACATAAAGCTGGGATTGACCCCAGCCCATGAAGGTTATGTTTCCCCTTTGGCGATGCTTCGACGCCCGTATTTCCCTTGCGCCACCTTTACCTTATCTGGACTCTAGGGAGTGAATTGGGAAAACAATATTATTTGCCTCTACGTTATCGCTTAGACTAAAATAAAGGCCTTCTTACCTGCCGCCCATCCTAATGATCGTACAGGCGGCAATAATCAGATTGTGCCAGGTATGGAATCTGAGAAGAGTCTAGGCTCTCCCGATCCTGAATACCTTCGTGCCACACGAGGGACAAGTCCCACTGGTAGCGGGCCGCTTGTTCTTCAGGATGATCCTCTGTGGGTTTCTGATTTCAACCTTCCTTCTGCACTTGACGCAATAAGCCTGTGGCATCGTTCTTCCTCCTTCCTACAAAGTTTCCTGTGTCTGACCAGCAGCACTACGCCTAGCCGACACATTGGGGAATAATATAACGTGTGACAAGCCAAATGTCAAGAGGGTGAGGAAAGAAAAAGGAAAAAAGAGAGGGAGAGAGCGTTTATTAGCCGTAATGGTCACTCTGACCCTGAACCCTTCCTTCCTCAGGGCAGGCTCCATGGGGGGAAGAGTCTGTCAGGAGATTCTTCCCCCGATAAATCGGGGTCAGAATGACAGATGGTATTATTAGGCGACCGAAGAATGGCAAGATGTAAGGACTCCGATTATATCGGAGTCCGCTTTCTTATCAAGCCTGAAAAGGCTTTCCCACACAAGCGGGGTCTGTCACACAGCGAAGCAGCCAAGGGTGGCATTCATGCCACCCACTCTACTGGCGGGCTGAAGCCCGCGGTTGGTGTCTAGGGCGGGTGAGACTCCCCCCGATGAATCGGGGGGTCTCAAGCATTGACCTATCATGTCGAGGTCAGGTCGGGGGCCTGACACCCACAGTATGCTGGTTCTCCCTCCCTTGGCGGGAGGGAGGTAGAGGGAGGGGGGAGACTTCACCCTCACCCGGAGTCTGGCCTCCCATTTCTGCTACGGAAGTGATAACGTTTGTTATTCAACTATGAGGAGTACGGGGGACTTTCTTCGAGGCAAGGCCTGACACTTCTATTCTGGACTGTCTTTCTGGGCAGGAATTACGCCAGTCTCCTTATCGGCCTTTGGCCTTTGGTCACCGAAGGCCTGAAGGACTTTGTGGTGCAGGTAGGGTCTAAAGGCAGCTTCACTGGAGAGGGTTTCCTGGTTTCTTAGCCATCGGTTCAGCTCGGTGAAAGCGCCTCTTAAAGAAAGGAATTCCTTTGAACTCCGGAAGGCTTTTCGCAGCTCGAGGAAAAGAACCTCTTCCGAGAAGGCATTTTTGATGGTCAGGTAGACCTCTTCAGGGTCAACTACTTCTTTGTTGGATAGAACGTCAGCCACTTGCTTTGCTCTTTGAGTAAGGTTCTCGAAGAGGCGATCCATTTTTTCAAAGTATCCTTTTGCCTTAGGGTAAACCTCGTCTATGGCCGACTTGAGTTTCAAGAGTTCTATGGCTGAATCCATGGAATCAACTTTATTCTCCATCTGGCTCAAGACCTCTGTATATCCTTCAGGGCTGTCCCCCAGGAAAAGCTTCTCTCTGGTTGCTTCATAGGTATGGCGGCGGAAGAGGCCCAGGGCCAGTAAGGCTTTGGTCTTTTCCTGGTGGCTATCTTGGTAAAAATTCTCGATTTCCCTTTCTTCCTGTTGGGAGGTAAAATCAAACATTAGCCTCATACTGACACCCTGTAGCAGCCTCTTTCTGTGCTTGGCAACTTGAGCCGCAACTCTTTCTCTGTCTTCAGCCTGAAGCTTGGAGGAGAGCTTCTTAATCTCCTCTAGCTTCTGCAAAAGCTCTCCCAGTTCGGAAAGGGAGCCTTCGTTCCAGGGCTGTTGAGAAGTCTTCAGACGATCTCCGATCAAAGCCAGGGAGTTCCTTATCTTTTCTCGAGCCTCCTCAGTGATGAGGAGGTAGAAGGACTGAGGATTGAGGTCAAAAACCTGGCCGAAGTTGAGTTTTTCTGCTTCCTGTACCACTCTAAATCTTACCCTTTCCCCTTTCTCCAGCTTCGAACCGGGCAAAACAACAATCGTTCCCTCAGGTCTCTTGACTAAAGGGTCTCCTTTTTTCCCAAAGTCGAATACCTCCCCCTCCATTACCTTCTTCTTTATAAGCTCTGAGTTTAGTTGATGCCATAGAGGCAGCATTCTTTCAGTGGCCAGTTCGAAGGCGCGCAGAAACTTGTCCCGGTGTTCATCCCTGTTCTGAACGGGGAGGTTTTGAAGACTTTCTTCTATCTTTCTTTTCCCCTCACTAAGGAGTTGGGAGATGCGCCTATAGGAAGCAAACATAGCTTCGTAGTCAACTCGCTCCATTGCAGTGGCCAGGGCTTGGTAGTCCTCGCTCGAAGCGATTTCTTTCAATATCCTTTTTGTTTGACTCATCTCTTAGCGGGTGCTCTCTTTCCTTCGCATAGTAGCCATAGAGACGAACCCTGAGTTTATTTAATCCGCCACAACTTATGGAATTTTGCCATCCCCTGTAGTGGCTGTCAAGGCCACATTATGTCTAGATGCATGTGAGGAGAAATAGGAAAGGCTGGTTATGGTAAGTATTAGAGATGGCCCAATCTGGAAAGATGGGTGATGGAGGGTGGTGGCAGTTATTATGACTCAATCTTGGGCGAGGTCAAAGGTTCCAGGAATATCTCAGGCCGTGGAAACCCCGCTACACCCTGGGTCAGTATACTGTTTATGTCCTTCTTCAACTGCTCAGTATCAAAGGGTTTGATAATATAAGGGGCTTTGGTTCTAGCGAGGAAATTCTTGGTATCTTCCCCTATGACATCACCAGTGATAAAGACCACTCTCCTGGCTAAAAACTTAGCCATCTTTTGAATACGCTTGTATAGCTCGATACCACTGACCCCGGGCAGCTTGATATCCAGCAGGATAAGGCTGTACCTCTTACTCTCAAGCCTTTCCAAGGCCTCAGTGGCGTTGTCTGCAGTCTCTACCCGGTGTCCTTCCTCAGTTAGCACCTGGCTCAGGAATTGTAGGATTGCCGGCTCATCATCCACTACCAGAATGCTAGCTCCGTCTACCCTCTCTGACTTATCAGCAACAGGCTCAGCCAGCTTCGATTGTTCAGGTTTAGTGACTAGGGGTAATTCCACAATAAAGGTAGCTCCTTTGCCTAACTCGCTTTCGGCATATATTCTGCCGCCATGCTCAGTTACTATTCCGTGGCAGACGCTCAAGCCGAGCCCCGTTCCTTTACCCACCTCCCTGGTAGTGAAGAAGGGTTCAAATATCCGCTCTAGGTTTTCCTTAGCTATGCCCGGACCGTCGTCTTTAAAAGATATGCGGATGGTGTTATCCATTGTCTCTGTCTTAATGAAAAGATTACCCTTACCGTGGGCTAGTTTCATCTCTGTTTCGGCGTTGATGATTATATTAAGGAACACCTGCTGGAGTTGACCACCGTCAGCCATAGTGCTGGGCAAGTCAGGGTCAAGCTGGGTGATAACCTTTATATTGCTAGTCTCTATTTCATAGGCTCTCAGGTCAAGGGTAGTGGCTATGATGTCGTTAATATTGACATATGTTCGCTCTGGCTTATGCTGGTGGGCAAAGGTAAGCAATCTCTTTACAATACTAGCTACCCGCTGGGCACCATCATTGATAATCTTTACATCCTCTCCGATGTCCTCAGGAATATCCTTTTGTATTAGCAACTGGGCAAAACCGATAACGCTGGTCAGGGGATTATTTATCTCATGGGCAATGCCTGATGCCATCTCGCCCACGGAAGCCAAGCGGCTGGCAATCTGGGCCCTCTGCTCCAGCACCTTTCTCTCGTCTTCCATTTTCTTGCGCTCGGTGATGTCGCGGATAACACCCAGCAGCCCGATGGGTCTGCCCTCCGGGTCCCGCAGGAAAGACACTGTGCTCTCTGTCCAGACAGTGGAACCATCCTTGCACTTCATTTCCAGTTCCAGTGTTCCCTCAGGGTAAGAGCCTTCTCCTCCCATCTCTTTTGTTTTCAATGCGCTGGCAAAAGCCTGCCTGGCCGCTTGGAGGGAGGCGGGGGTCAAGGATTCTTCCATTGAGCGGGACATTGCCTCCTCAACGCTGTAACCCAGCAGACGGGTGGTGGAGGGGCTCATGTAGGTAGGCCGCAGATTCATGTCCATGACGTAGATGACATCGGTCACATTCTCGGCCAGCAAACGATAGCGCCTCTCACTCTCTTGCAAAGCCTCCTCCGCCCGCTTGCGCTCGGTGATGTCCTGAACCTGAACTAGGAAACCGCTAAAGGCTTTGTTTTCCTTCTCACCTAGCGGGGTAATCAATGCGTCAATATAAACAACCCCTGATTTTGATCCTTTGTAAAAGTTGCGCCTTTTAGCCTTGTCAAAATCAAAAGAGCCCTCCCATCTTACGGTTTTCCCCTGACGGAGCCCCTCTTTGATTTCAGATGGTAGCCAGGGGTGAGCCAAAATTCCGGGTATTTTTGCCTCCACAATATCGGAGAGGCCAAACATGTCTAAGCAGGACTGGTTTATATCCACCAGATTACCACCTGAGTCATAGAGTTCGATGCCAATAGGTG
Source organism: uncultured Dehalococcoidia bacterium (assembly GCA_964573655.1). Taxonomy (GTDB): domain Bacteria; phylum Chloroflexota; class Dehalococcoidia; order UBA2247; family RBG-13-53-26; genus CAYWDP01. The sequence continues at coordinate 3,281 of CAZNKW010000039.1, read as the reverse complement.
ATTCGGCGTAGATATTTCTGAACCTCTCTTCACTCTCCCTCAGCGTCTCCTCTGCCCGCTTGCGCTCGGTGATATCACGGATTACCCCGACAATGCCAATGGGTCGACCATCTGGGTCGCGCAGGAAGGACATGGTGTTCTCGGTCCAGACTGTGGAGCCATCCTTGCGGGTCATCTCCAACTCCAACGTCCGCGATCTGAAGAGGTTCTTTTTCTCCATCTTATCTATGGTCAATTCCTTTTGAAGAGCTTTCAGAGCAACCTCAAGAGAGGCGGGAGTCAAGTATTCCTCCGGCGTCGCAGCCATTGCTTCCTCTATGCTGTAACCTAGCAGACGGGTGATGGAGGGGCTAAGATAGGTAGGCCGCAGGTTCATATCAACACAGGTGATAACATCCGACACGTTCTCCGCCAGCAGACGGTAGCGTCTCGCACTCTCTCGCAATGCTTCCTCTGCCTTCTTGCGCTCGGTGATATCGCGTGTCACCCCGACAATGCCAATGGGTAGACCATCTGGGTCACGCAGGAAAGACATGGTGTTCTCGGTCCAGACTGTGGAGCCATCCTTACGAGTCATCTCCAACTCCAACGTCCGCGATCTGAAGAGGTTCTTTTTCTCCATTTTCTCTATGGTCAATTCCTCTTGCAGAACTTTCATAGCAATCTCAAAAGAGGCAGGAGTCAAGTATTTCTTCGGCGTTTCGGCTAGCGCCTCATCAACGCTGATGCCTCGCAGGCGGGTGATGGAGGGGGTAACGTAGGTATGTCGCAGGTTCATATCGGTGGTCCAGATGACGTCGGTCACGTTCTCGGCCAGCAGACGGTAGCGCCTCTCACTCTCTCTTAAAGCCTCCTCTGCCCGCTTGCGCTTGGTAATGTCCCTGATGGAAACCAGACCGGCTAATCTTCCTCTATATTCGGTTCTTATACCAAAAGCCTCTATCCATATTTCTCTACCATCTCTGGTAATGGTCCGAATTTCCCTGATCTGACGCACGTCGTTTTCAAACAAGTCTTCGGTAATAATCTTGATAACTCGCTCTCTATCTTCCGGGGGGATGAAGTCAAGTGAATCCGCACTACTTATACCCTCTAGAGAATCAAATCCATACATTTTAGCCGCGGCTGGATTAACCAGCACTATTTTCATCGTTTCGGCATCAATAATAAACACACCGTCAATGGTGTTGTCGAACAACGTTTTATATTTGCGCTTGCTCTCCTGTAGTCGCTCCTCTGCTTGCTTGCGCTCTATAGCGTAGCGCAGGGCGCGAGCCAGCAGGTTGCTGTCCACCTGCCCCTTGACCAGGTAATCTTGGGCGCCTCCCTTGACCGACTCAACACCGACTACCTCATCGGCCAGACCGGTCAGCACCACAATGGGCACGTCTGGCGCTTGGCTGTACACCCTGAAGAACGTATCCAGCCCCTGACTATCCGGCAGCGTGAGGTCCAGGAGCAACACATCGAAGGAGGCTTCACCGAGGAGTTTCAACGCCTCATCAAGGCGCACTACATGCACCAGTTCGAACCGGGCAGCAGCGGCTTCCTTTAGCATCTCCCGTATCAATCGGGCATCCCCGGGATTGTCCTCCACTAACAGGACTTTGATCGGTTTATCTCCCATTTCCATCACCTCGGCGGTAATTTGACGATGGTCAGCCAGAACTCCTCTATATACTTCACTAGGTTGAAGAACTGCTCGAACTCAATGGGCTTGGTGAGGTAGCAGTTGGCATGTAGGCTGTAGGACCTCAAAATGTCCTCCTCAGCCTTGGAGATGGTCAGGACTACCACTGGGATGCGTTTCAGGTCATCGTCAGCCTTAATCTCCGCCAGCACCTCACGACCGTCCTTTTTGGGAAGGTTCAGGTCGAGCAGGATGAGGTCTGGTCGCACTCCATTAGCGCTCTTGCCCTGACGACGAAGGAAGTCCATCGCCTCCACGCCATCTTTAACTACGTGCAGTTTGTTGCGTATCTTGCTCTCCTTGAAAACTTCCTGGGTCAGGCGGACATCGCCGGGGTTGTCCTCCACCAACAAAATCTCAATAGGCTTACCCATCTCTTCAGTATTCATAGTTTTTCACCTCCGCGCTTAGAAATTGTGAAGTAGAAGGTCGAGCCCTTCCCGGGCTCAGACTCCACCCATATCCGGCCGCCATGGCGTTCCACAATTTTCTTGCATATAGCCAGTCCCATACCGGTGCCGGGATACTCTTCTCGGCTGTGCAGAGACTGAAAGAGCATAAAGATGCGCTCGTAGTACTGCGGGTCAATGCCGATGCCATTATCACGCACCGAGAAGACCCATTCTGTTTCTTTTGGCTCGACTGAGATGTGAACCCGTGGTGATGCTTTACCACGGAACTTGATGGCATTGTTTATCAGGTTCTGAAACAACTGAGTCATTTGCGATTCGTCGGCCATCACCATTGGCAGGGGGTCCTGGGTAATCACAGCGCTGCTCTCCTCGATAGCCACCTTCAGATTAGCCAGGACCTGGTTGAGGACAGCCTGGCAGTCGGTTGGCTGGAAAGGTTTACCCCGTGTGCCCACCCGGGAATACGCCAACAAGTCGTTGATCATTCTCTGCAGGTGACCGGCACCTTCCACAGCATAGGCGATGAAGTCGTCAGCATCGGCATCGAGTTTGCCTTCATATCGCCGAGCCAGTAGCTGAACATAGCTGGCAATCATGCGTAAAGGCTCTTGAAGATCGTGCGAAGCCACATAGGCGAATTGCTCCAGCTCCTTGTTGGAACGCTCCAACTCGGCCAGGGTTTTCTGCAGCTTTTCCTCTGCCTGCTTGCGCTCGGTGATGTTGCGATTGATGGTCACATAACCAGTGATCTTGTCATCGCCGTTCTTCAAAACGATGGCAGTTGACTCGACATAGATGGGCGTGCCATCCTTGCGGTAGTGGACTATTTCCCCTCTGAACTCTCCGGTCTCCCTCAGGTTTTGGATGACCTGGGAGCGTTCCAGGCCCACAAATTCTGAGCTCAGAATCTCGCGCCCAGGTCGACCTAAGACTTCCTGCGCCTTCCAGCCGTACATTCTCTCTGCTGCTGGATTCCACAAACTCAACAGGAAATGTTTATCCCAGGCGATGACAGCATCGTTGACGTTCGCTAGTAGATTCGCCTGATATTGAATCTGCTCCTCCGCCTTCTTACGGTCGGTGACATCGCGCAGGACGCTTATAATCTCAACCGGCTGCCCCTCTGAGTTGCGCAGGAAAGACACCTTGACCTCGACCCAGACTGTCGAGCCATCCTT
>CAZNKW010000038.1:0-8563 GCA_964573655.1 uncultured Dehalococcoidia bacterium | reverse complement strand
CACATTCGATGGTGTTTAACAATCCTAATTGTCATTCTGAGGAAGCGAAGCGACTGAAGAATCTCGCTCAGGGTAAACTCCGCGAAGAATCTCTGAGATTCTTCGTCGTCTGCTTCAGGCCGACTCCTCAGAATGACATTAATCAACGGCTTCTCAAGATTTGTAGTAACTAAATCAAGGTGCTATACTTAGGGCCGTGCAAGTAGCCTTGAAAGCGGAAGCAGCCAGAGGTGTTGTTAACACTTCCTTCCAGAAGACTCCCTTTATTTCCGGTGTTCTTCCAATTGAGAAAGCGAAATAGAAGTAATTGATAGGAGGGGCATTATGAAAATATGCCTCCTCTCCTATAGAGGGGAACCTTACTGTGGTGGGCAAGGCGTCTACATTTATCATCTCTCCAAGGAGCTGGCTAGCCTTGGACATGAAGTTCATTTGCTGTCGGGGAATCCCCATCCTAACGTTGTAGACGCTGTAAAGATGGAGAAAATTGAAAGCCTGGACCTTTATGGCGTGAATTTTGGCCGTCTTCCACCAAACCCACTTCGCATACTCACTCCGCTCAACTTCTACGAGTTTATGGCTGTGCTTCTGGGTGCATTTCCCGAGCCCTTTACCTTTAGCATGAGAGCCTATGGTAAACTGCGACAACTTCTACCACTGGAGAAGTTCGATGTTATTCATGACAACCAGTGCCTGGGCTATGGTCTGCTCCTTATGAAGCGCTTCAAGATTCCGGTCATTGCCACTATTCATCATCCTCCTAGCATCGACAGGGATATCGATGTTGCTCAAGCCAAGGGATGGTGGATGAAGTTCAAGATGATGAGGTGGTACTCCTTTCTAACCATGCAGCGCCTGGTATCAAGGCGAATAGACCGAATACTAGCTGTCTCTCATAGCTCTGCTGGGGAGATAAAGCGCTGCTTTAAGGTTCCCCAGGACAAGCTAAGGGTAGTATACAACGGCGTCGATGGCACTCTGTTTAAGAGGGATGATTCAGTGTTGAAGGAACCAAACAGCCTGATTATGGTCGGCGGGGTAAGCCGAATGAAGGGTCTCCTTTACCTGCTGAAAGCCCTTCAATTGTTGAGGGACGAGATAAAGGTGAAACTGACTGTAGTGGGTAGGGCTCCCGTAGATAGTGAACATGCCTCAAGCCTGGTGGAAGAGTACGGGCTTGAAGATAGGGTCACCTTTAGGGGAAGAATAAGCGCGGAAGAACTGGTGAGGCAATATTCTGCAGCAGAGATAGCCGTTGCTCCCTCCCTTTATGAGGGTTTTGGCTTCCCTGCTGCTGAGGCCATGTCTTGCCAAGTTCCAGTTATTGCTACTAGAGCAGGGGCACTCCCAGAGGTGACAGGAGAAGATGGTGAGGTAGGAATGTTGGTGCCGCCGGCTGACCCCGATGCTCTAGCGACAGCAATCAAGCGCCTGTTAGGCGATGAACCACTTCGAAAGAGGATGGGTGCGGCAGGCAGGAAAAGGGTGGAGAGAAATTTCACCTGGCGACAAGCTGCTAAGAAGACTGTGGAAGTGTACCAGGAGCTGCTGTGAATGCTTACCATCGATCATAAACTCCTGGGAATTCGGGAAGGCGATCAGGTTCTGGACGTTGGTTGTGGGGCAGGGCGGCACAGTTGGGGGATGTATAACCAAATTGATTGTTTGATCTATGCTCTCGATATTGAGGAGGAAAATCTAAAGAAGACATGGTACACCTTCTATCTTATGGATGAACAGGAGAAGCGCAATGGCAAGTGGTCGGCAATCAGAGGGGATGCGTTGAACCTTCCCTTTAAGGACGCCTCCTTTGACAAGATTGTTTGCTCAGAAGTCTTGGAACACCTTAAAGATGATGGGCGAGGTATGAGGGAAATGGTAAGAGTGCTAAAGGATAATGGTATACTCGCTGTCAGTGTGCCCACTTATCTTACTGAGACTATTTACTGGAAAATATCTAAGGATTACTGCAATAGTCCTGGGGGTCATGTTAGGAAATATAGAGCCAGAGAACTCATTAACCTGTTACGTCAAAACAACCTCCGCATTTACGCCATTCGGCATAAACATGGTTTACATTCTATCTATTGGCTGCTTCGCTGCCTCTTTGGACTGAAGAAAGAAAAAGCTCCGATTCCTTTCCTTTACTACAAGTTTCTGGTATGGGATATGAAAACCAATTATAAGCTCTTTCGCCTAGTGGAAGGCGTACTAAATGGGCTTTTTCCTAAAAGCGTGGTCATTTATACCTGTAAAGGAGGATTACCGAAGCGTCAAGGTCAAAAATGAAGATAGGTATAATGACCAGGTGGAACGCGCCCTCGGGCGAGTCAGCCCATGCTGAGCCTTTGGGACAAGCCTGGCTGGAGATGGGACATGAGCTAAAGGTGTTTGCCCCTAAGGGAATAGACCTCATCTTAATGCAACGGGAGGACGAACCATTTGTTCACCGATGCTACCTGCTAGATATCTGGGGAGAGAGAAAGCGCAGTGACTACTTCTTTGACCCTCGTCCCTTCTTGGAGGAGGACTACGAGATATTCATGGTGGAAATGGCACAGCTCATGCCAATGCCTGAGCTGCTGGAAATCTTCCCCCGCATTAAGAAGAAGGCTAAAACCGTACTCGTGGTTCTTGAAGTGGGACTACCACAGGACCCCAACTGGTATAAGTTTGATTGGGATGCTATTGTCTGCTTTGACGCTCGCTATAAAGAATTCCTGGTCAAGGTTTTTCCTGAAGAGAAAGTGGTGATTATCCCCTTCCCCTGTCATCCCCCGTTGCACAGAGATAAGAGGGAGGCAAGGATAGGCCTCGATCTCCCGTTAGATAAGAGGATTGTATTCGCTTATGGTTTCAATACTACGAAGAGTCACGTTGATCTCTTCCCCGCGATGGAGAGGTTATCTTGGAACTATCCCCTTCTCTTTCTTCTCCTTTCCCACCATGGAGTAAAGCTAGAGGCAGAGCCAGACTTTCTTTTGTTCCGAGATGAGATGCCCACCATGGAGAGACTTTATACTTATCTCCACGCCTCTGATGCCTATGTCTACTACGTGAGACTAGAAGACTTGAAGCTAGCGGGCGTTGGTGTCTCTTCCTCTGTTGCCACCTGCCTTGGCGCAGGGCGGCCTATCCTGGTGCCCAGCTATTGCAACTTCTTTGACCTTTCAGGGAAGGAGGTGATCAAATACAGGGACCTTGAAGACTTAGAGCAGAGGCTGCGCCATGTCTTTGAGGGTGTGGAGAGCGTCAAGGAAAGCCTGGCAGCGGCTGAGGAATATGCGATGAAAAATGCCGGGCGTGAAATAGCGTTGCGATTCATCGAACTCTTTAAGGAAATCAGCGGAAATCCCCTCAGTGCTAGAGTTCAATGCCCCAGTTGAACCAATGGCAAGCCCTGTCTGCAATGCTTGACTTGGAGGTGTAAAAGCCCACCTTGTCCTATGCTGAAGTATAATTCTGACCGAAGCGTAGAGCCACGAGGGGAGGGATGAAAGATATTCAAAAACTAATTAGCGAAGAAGCAGACTTTATCTGCCGTCATCAGCTTCCTTCGGGGGCTATCCCCTGGTACGAACGTGGCATCGCAGACCCTTGGGATCAGGTAGAGTGTGCCATAGCCCTAGACCTAGCTGGTAGGTCTGGCGAAGCTGTCAAGGCTTATAGGTGGATGAGGGATATCCAGAATGCTGATGGTAGCTGGTATTTTGGTTACTTGGATGCTCAACCCCAAAACCTAACCAAAGACACAAACTATAGCTCCTACATAGCAACGGGGATATGGTACCATTACCTATTCACCAAAGATTTGAACTTTCTCCGTCAGATGTGGAACGCAATAGATAGGGCCATAGCCTTCACTTTACGTCTGCAGCAGCCGACTGGTGAGATTTACTGGGCTTGCGATGTCAATGATAAGGCTTGGCCTGGGGCTCTTCTAGGTGCATCGAGCTGTATCTGGCATAGTATCAGGAATGGCATAAGGATTGCCGAACTACTGGGAATAGAGAAGCCTGATTGGGAGTTAGCCAGCAGTAGACTGGCCAAAGCGATCCGGGAACAACCGGAACTTTTCGATAAGTTTGGTGAGAATAAGCAAGGTTTTGCTACGAACTGGTTCTACCCAGTTCTCACTGGGGTAATCCAAGGGAAGGAGGCAAAGGAGCGTATCCTGAGACACTGGGATGAATTTGTCATTGATAGCTGGGGATGCAAATGCGTCCGCAATGCGCCTTGGGTAACTGTGGCTGAGACCTGTGAGTTGATTATGGCCTTATGCCGGATAGGAGAGGTGGATAGGGCGAGGTTGTTGCTAGACTGGATTCTTCGACTTAAGGACCATAATGGTGGCTTCTGGTCAGGGATAAGGCTGCCAGAGCAGCTAATATGGCCTGAAGAAAAGAATACCTGGACATCGGCTGCGGTGATAATAGCTGCGTTGGCGCAAGCTAGAGGTGGAAACATTGACTGAGGAATTTGTAGGCTACGAGAATCTGATAACCTTTGCGGAAGAAAGGGAGTTATACAAATTAGAAGGAGACATAGTTGAAATTGGTGCTTATATGGGTGGTGGTACAGTCAAATTGGCTGAGTTTGCCCGGAGATATGGTAAAAAGGTGTGTGCTATTGACACTTTTGACTCCAGCCTCGACAAAACCATAGGCAAAGGAGGGGTTAAAGCGTGCGACGTTTACCAAGCCTTTCTTTACGGTCGATCAATGTTAGAGCTTTATCAAGAAACAACTCGCGGCTTCGACAATATCATTACTATCAAAGAGGATTCCACTAGGGTCAAATTTCCTAAAGAACAGAAATTCGTCTTTGGATTTGTTGATGGTTGTCATCAGCAAGCCTATGTAAAGAATGATTTCCGCCTTATTTGGCCCCATCTTGTCTCGGGAGGAGTGATTGGCTTCCACGATTACAAGTTTGATGACTGGCCAGAGGTTACCCAAGCTGTCGATGAGTTAATTGAGATGCATAAGAGGGAGATAAGCCAAATTTACGAAATAAAAGGAAACTATGATATCCTCTCCATCCTATTAGTCAAAAGGTAGAAATCGCTAGCTCCATCTCCAGGTTACCCTCCCCGCCTGCAACTGATGCTTCAAAATTCCCTCTTTAATCATGCCCTTGATTCGTTCCCCAACGCAATCTGGAGGGTAGTTTACTTCTTTTGATACCCTGGCAACTAGCTCTTCAACCACATCCCCTTTTGTCTCCATCCCAGCTAGGTTCTCAATGATGTCGCCCTGTAGCAATCTGAGAGTGATCTCGGCATGTCTCCTGCCCTTTGCCTTCTCCCACTCCTCTTGTTCTTTGGCATCCAACTTCCCGCCCCTTCCTGCTTCCTCCAGGTATCTGATATACCAGTCAAGCTCCTCTTTATACTTACGGTCGATTTCATTTAGGTCAGCCGCACTTACACCTTCGGTTTCCGTTACCGGCTCGTTGGCATTGTATCTTAGCCAGTCATCGGTGAGTATCCTGAGCCCGTATTCTTTTGCCCTCTCCCGCACCTCTGTCCCTGGGAAAGGTGCCAGTAGATGAAATCCATAATAAGTGTCTAGCTCTCTGGCAAAGTTAACCGTCTCTTGTAAGGTTTCCTTTGTTTCCCCTGGCAATCCTATTATGAAAGAGGCCAAATTCTCTACTCCAGCCTCTTTTGATATTCTGATCGCCTTTCTTATCTTCTCTGGGGTAATTTTCTTGCGGGCGATGTCTAAAATTCTTTGGTTGCCACTCTCAACACCGTAACAGATAAAGAAGCAGCCAGCCTCCTTCATCCTGCTAAGTAACTCGGGGTTCACCGTATCAATCCTGGCGTTAGCGCTCCACCTGAACTTTAGCTTCCTATTCATTATTTCATCGCAGAAGGCATAAGCATGCTTATGATTGAAGGTGAAGAGGTCATCGGCCACATTTATACCCTTAAATCCGTAGCTGAGGATCTCCTCTATTTCATCAACGACAAGTTTAATGTTGCGGAATCTACCCTTCTTGCCCACCATTTTAGGTCCGAGACAGAAAATGCAGCTAAAGGGGCAGCCCCTGCTGGTAAAAAGTCCGCATTCGCTGAAAAGGGCACGGTATCTAGATAAGGGGAAGAGGTGCCTAGCAGGGAAAGGAAGCTCGTCCAGATTCTCAATCCACTGCCGAGGCTTGGTTAGCACTATCTCCCCGTTTTCCCTGAAGGCAATCCCATCTATTTCCCTCAAACTCTTCCCCTGGGCAACCTCCAGCATGGTGTATTCCCCCTCTCCTCTAACCACCATATCTATCCAGGGGGCTTCTCTTAGTGCTTCCTCAGCCCAGAAGGAAACATGTGGACCGCCGATGACAGTAATAATGTTGCCGTCAATTTCTTTACAATCCTTAAGGATTTGAGAGGCAATGGGATAGTTCATGGTTACTGAAGTTATTCCGACAATCTGGGGAGCAAAGTCAGCCATTTTTCTTTCCAGCTTTTCTTTGGTGTACTTGCTGACGAGGAAATCCTGAATTTGAACTTCAATTCCCTCTTTTTCTAATAAAGCGGCTACATAGGCCAAGCCCAAAGGAATTGTGGGGAACTCTGAAGAAGGATAGGGGGTATTTATTAGAAGTATTCTCATTCTCTTCCTCAAGCTAATATTTGCCCTTCCTTTCAATCTTTGGGCTGCATCTTATCAGAATAATATCGCTTAGTGAAGGGAAGTGGCGAGCTAAGTTGTCCAGGACCTTTAAGATGGCTAGCGAGAGACCTTTAGGTAGCTTATCAAGTACTTGCCCCCACCAGGGGAATCCAAAGAACAAGGATATGCCGATAGACCGCTCTATCTTGAGGTGAGGCTCTACCAAGCGTTTTAGGAAGGCATAATCAAACTTGTAGGTGTGGTCAACCGCCACCTGCCATACTTTATATTTTGAGTAATCCTGCCTTTTTCGATTTAGGATATCTACTACTCTGAACAAGCGCCTGGCTAACCTGAAGCCCAAGCTTTCGAGGTTGGCTATGACGAGTATTGCCTTGCCGTCAGGTTTGAGCACTCTGGCTATCTCTTCCACAGCTTTGCCTGGATTGGAGAAGTGATCAAGTGCACCCTTGCACATAGCTTTGTCAAAGGAGCGGTCCTTGAAGGGCAGGTACTCACCTATGCCACGAATCAAAGTCACTTCGGTGCCACTCTTGGCAATGTGGCCCCTGGCGTGGTTTATCATCTTTTCTGAAGGCTCAAGCCCAAGGCACCTCCCCCCCCGTTTAGCTAACTCTACAGCATCAATGGCTCTGCCACAGCCAATATCTAGTATTCTTTCTCCGTTCTTTGCTTCTACCTCCGCTACGGTGACCTCGTTCATCTGCTGGAAGAGGAAAGCCAGATTAGGATAAATTGTCGCAGGAAATACGTGGTTATCATCCCAGTTTAGGTCAACCTTCATTCCTGAGTAATTTGGCAATTAAAGTCCCCTCCCCTGAGACTTAAGAGGCGAAGCATGCCGCATGGGTTATTCCTTCTCCACGTATCTGGGATAGGAGCCAAAGACTTTAAACAGAGATGTCTTGGCCTGCACCTTTTTCAACACCTGCCTGATAGAAGAGTCCTGTCGGTGTCCTTCGAGATCGACGAGGAAGATATACCTTCCCAGGCTTTCTTTTGAAGGACGGGATTCTACCTTTGCCAGGTTGATGTTGCACTCGGCAAATTCCTTGAGTACGTCGTAAAGCAGTCCAGGGCGATCCTCACTGAAAGAGAAGCAGAGAGATGTCTTGTCCCGACCTGTTGGAGGGTGATCATGGTGAGCGAGGACAACGAAGCGGGTAACGTTGGGGGAGTAATCTTGGACGTTCCTGGCAAGTATTTGTGCTCCATAGAGTTGAGCAGCTCGGTGGGTGCCAATAGCAGCAGCAGGGGTGGAGGACGACATCATCTGCTCTACGGCTGCGGCGGTGCTCAGTGCTGCTACTATTTCAGCTTTGGGAAAACATCGCTCTAAGAAACGGCGACATTGAGCCAGGGCTTGAGGATGAGAGAAAATTACCTTTAGCTCTAGTGCCTCGGTTCCTGGCTTGACCAGTAGGTAATGCTCCACAGGCAGGACTAATTCTTGTTGGATGAGTAGCTTTGACTCATGAATGAGGAGATCTAGAGTATCAGTAACAGAACCCTCAAGGCTATTTTCGATAGCTACTACCCCTTCTTCTGCTATACCGGTATCTACAGCTGCAGCTACAGCGGGGATACTGGAAAAGGGAAGAAGCTGCGCTTTTTCATCATACTTTAGAGCAGCTTCCTCGCTGAAAGTGCCAGGCGGTCCCAGATAAGCAATCCTTTTTGCCATCTTTAGCCACCAGTAAGGATGATACGCAGGGCTTGTTCCAGCTCTGGCTTGGTTACAGCTATCACCCGGTCCTCGCCTTCCAGCGTAGTATATGGCGTAGGCACCTGAACCCCCTCCTCCTTGATTATCAGGGAGAGGACGCTCCCTGGTGGTAAGGGAAGCTCCCTGACCTGCTTCCCTACCGCTGTCGAAGTAGGTGGGATTTTCACCTCTACAATCTCCAGTTCGCCTCTCCTGAGCT
>CAZNKW010000037.1:3097-8713 GCA_964573655.1 uncultured Dehalococcoidia bacterium | reverse complement strand
TTTGACTACCCAGCAGCCGGTCTTCGTGTATTGCCTATAAGTCTTCAAACAGTCAGCATTACACCCAGACCTGAATTTGTATCCAAGCTGAGTTGGGCGTGCTATAATGTCGTCAACGGTTTGTTCTGCTAATCCCAGCCAGGCGGATTTGGACCAGGAGAGGGACATAAGGAGGCAAGAGTAATTAAGAAATCTAAGAAATTGTTTATCGTTCTCGCAGTTGCTGTCCTGCTGGTAGCCATGATAGCGGCCGGGATTGCCTGTGACAAAGCAAAAGAAGGGGAACTGCCTACGCTTAAGGTGGGGGACCAATGGGTTTACGAGATGGTGTCTGAGGGTGTTGAATATGCCGTCACGTGGGAGGTAACCGACGAGGATGTTATTGAGGGTAAGGATTGCTATGTCATCGAGTGGCACTTTGACCCTGCTTTCGGGGGTATTTTTGATAGCCTCACGGAAAAGAGAGACAGGGCAACCTACTTTTCTCTGAGAACGCAAATGACAGGGACAATGATGGGGCTTTCAGCAATAGCAGATTTACAATTCTCATACACATTTCCTGAGGCAGCGCCTTGGCCATTAGAGGTAGGGAAAGAAATCAAGGTAATACGGACTGAAACCAGCACTACTACCATGATGGGTGAAACGAAAACAGAGACCGAAACAGAAACCAGCACCCAGAAAGTGGAAAGGATGGAGGAAATCACGGTTCCCGCCGGAACATTCAAATGCTTCAAAATTGTCAAGTATGATGAAACCGGCGAGAAAATCCACACTTCGTGGCACTCTGACAAGGTGAAGACATATGTCAAAAGGATAGTCTATGAAGACGGAACCACTATGGAACTGAAGTCCTATTCAATGTGAGGGTGCAGCTCCCTCGAGAATGCTAGTCAATTTGAATAAAGAGATAGTGAACGTCTCTACATCTTCTATGGTAGCGAAGTAAGCCCAGCCAAGCAGATTTGCAGAAAGGAGGTCAGAAGTGCTGAGGATAGACAGTTTCAGGTTTGGCTCCATTGTCATCGAGGGAAGGAAATATGGCCGTGATGTTCTCATGCTAGCTGATGGCACTGTAAAGCAACGGAAAGGCGGTTTCTGGAAGTTCGGCAGCCATGTTTTCAAGAAAGAAGAGATTGACGAGCTAGTAAGAGCTAATCCTGAAGTGATAGTGCTAGGCACAGGGACAAACGCCAGGGCTAAGTTAGCATCTGACGCTGAACTTCTTATGAAGGAAGCTAACATTGAGCTGATGGCCGTCCCCTCCCATGAAGCCGTAGAGAGACTAACCCGATTGGTAGAGGAAGGGAAGCGGGTGTCAGCCATCATTCACATAACTTGCTAGAAACCAAGAGCCCAGCTAAGCGCCTTTGGACGATTAAGAGTTCATAATAGAGAGCAAGGCAAATCACTTCTTTGCAGTGTTACCGTAAGAGAAAGGTCTTACGCGCCCCACGTGCGATTATGACAGACTCCTTCGGCTAGCCCACCTTCCACTGACACTCACCGCACTAGCAGCTGAATCTCCTTAAGATCCCCTATCTGTAGGTATCCTACTTTAGAGCTGCAAGGAATGCGTCCAGTGTTTCGGACTCTATTTGCAGCTTATCGACTGCCCTCCTGGGCATAATCCGAAAGACTTTCTTGTCCCCATCTACAACTGCTATCATCCCGTCCTGCCCGAACTGCCTCAGCATTCCTACAGTGAGATCTTCAAAAGGAGTTTCTTTCAGTTTCATCTGCTACTACTCCCTTCTCTTCTAGCTACCGTCACTCCCCTTTCGTAGACCCCTTCCCCCCCGCTCCGTTTGCCTGGTTTCTATTTAATGGTCTCCTTCTCGCTGACAGGCACAGCTACCCCCTCCCTCTCCTTGGCGGGGAGGGGAAAGGTTCTCTTATGGCCACATTTCTTGCAGTGAGCAAGATAAATGTAATCAGCGGCTTGCCATTTAACCTCCCAGTCATGGGGAGGACAGGTGACTGCCATTCAACTCTCCTTGTGCTTGTAAAAGCATGTGTGGCATATCTCGAAGATGCCCTATCTTACTCGTGTTGCCTGGCACTCCGTAAGGCTAATTGGGCTAATGCAACTGGATAAATAGCCTCGACTTGGTGAGCCTAACGGGTCACTCGAGGGTGAAACGGTTACCTATCGGCAGGTAAGGTACAAGAGGTGTTTGAGTATCCAAATAGAATGCTCCTCTACACTATTGCCTTATGGAGCCTGAAGCTATCATCAGACTTTATGCTCTTGGTTTAGTCATGCTTCACGCAGCTTGAATTTACAGCCAAGGTGAGTTTGGCATAATGCAGTGCCCTAACGCTTTAGCAAGCTATACTGCGGAACAGCTGTAGTACCCCCGGGACGACTCGAACGCTGGCTGTAGTTTAAGTCAGCAGTAGGATCCGAACCCACGGCTTACGGTTTGCAAATTTCCTGGTCTAGCACTGAACAATAGTCCGAGTTGTGCCGGGCAGCAAGTGAACACCTCGAGCTGACTGTGCTATAATATAGCAGGGATATCAAGAGCACAGGGCTGTAAGCTTCTGCAAGAAGGAGGCTAATTGGTGGCTATCGACGGAAATAGACGCAGAGTCCAACATGAACAGCAAAAACGCCGTGCTAGGCAACATAGATGGGATAAACGGCGCAGACAGCGTAGGCAAACAAAACGGTCTGTATAGGGAAAAGGATGGCCGTTGACTACTTTTATCTACCCAATAAGGTTTTCCTTCCGCCAATCCGAGCCAAGCAGGTTTGGGGATAATGGCCGCCAATAGTGAGGTCCACCACTGGGTTATAGACACTCTGCCAATCAATGGCTTTTACCACGCCAAGTGCAAGAAGTGTGGTGCAGAAACCGATTTCCCCTATGAGGAACCAAAATCGAGAATTTTTACCACGTCTAAAAAGCCAAGCTTACCCTTGGTCATAAGACTACCAAAAAGGCCCAGAGGTAGACCAAGGAAAGCATTGCCCAGGCTTGAAGAGTAAAGACAAGTCTAAGAAGTCTCCTAAGTATCAGAGCGAGTCACGAGACTCAGGGCAGCCGCTAGCCCAGCCGGCTTGGGCGAACCCGAGGCTCGTATATTCGCCATCATGTGAAAGGGCTGGCAAACGCTGAAGGGAGGTGGTGGGAATACTCAAATGGACCTTCGGAAACAAGTTGTGTTAAGGGTGGTTCTCTAGCGTTTAATAATATTGCCATTGGAGGAGTTAGAGTTGCTTCCTGCCTCTACCTTCAAAAGGAGCATTATTAGACAGGAAGAAATACACCAAAAAGGGGGCAAAATGCAAGGTAGCAGTCTCTACGTAGGCAATCTTAGTCATTCTGTAACTGAGGAGCGGCTGAAAGAATTGTTTTCCAACTATGGTGAAGTTAAGGGCGTCAGAATAATTCCAGGTAGAGATTTTGGATTTGTTGATATGTCTAGCTCATCGGAAGCTGAAACAGCAAAAGCAGCATTGAACGGCTCCGATTTTGAAGGGCGCGCATTGAAAGTTGACGAAGCTCGCCCGCCTAGAACTGAACGCAGAACGGGCTATCGAGGCTACCGAAGATACTAGAGTGACTGACAGGCAATCCAACCGTTCTCTCTTTGTTCCGTCAAAGGTGACATGGCTACAGTATCTTCGTTCATCAGCATCTTAGCTATAGGCTACCTCCTCGGCATTATCCCACTGCCAACATAATGATGCATCTCTTCAAGAAGCAAGACCTTCAGAAGCTGGGTACTGGGAATATCACCTCCACCGCCCTCATACTCCACACAGGGAAACTGCCTAGTGCCCTGTCGCCGGTGAGATACTGCAGACCATGCTCTGTATCTTTGAAGCTCGCCTTCTGGTCGGCGAGCTATGGCTTAACTATGAATGCTGTAAAACTCAAGTGTTAGTAACCGGGACGTGTTCGCACTGACCCTATAGGAATCGTCTTGGTGAAGTATCAATGCAGCTGTGCCCGTAATGAGCAGGAGAGTTGGCAGCAAAGATTAGGAGGGTTCCTTACCTAATTTCCTTGATAACGCGGAGCTTTTCAATCTTCAGCCCCCGCATTTCCTTCACTACCAGTTTCAGGTCACCGTACCTCAGTTGCTCACCCTCCCTGGGAATACGTCCTAGTCGATTGAGCACAAAGCCAGCTACTGTCTCATAGTCTCCAGTAGGTAGATCCAAGCTGAGCTCCTCATTTATTTCCTCAATTCGCACACTTCCATCTACATCATTGGTATATTCATCAATAGCTTGAAATTCTTTAACTCGTCGAGCCAGCTCATCCCCAAATTGACCGACAACTTGTTCCAGCAGTTGCTCCATGGTCACTATCCCATCAATGCCACCGTATTCATCAACCACCACTGCCATTTGATTGCCGGCTGCTTGCATTTCCATGAAGAGCTCACCTATCCGCTTGTTTTCAGGAGCGAAAATAATGGGTCGAATCAAGCTATCAAGAGAGGCTTCTTCATCGAGTGTACCCTTGGCTTGAGCCATAAGCACATCTTTAATGGAGAGTATGCCGACTACCTTATCATAACTTTCCTCATATACCGGAAAGCGACTATGGGGGGACTGAGAGTAAACCTGGAGAAAGTCTGCCAATTTCATACCTTTTTCGACCCAAACAACATCGGGTCTCGGTGTCATTGCCTCACGGACAGGACGGTCACCAAACTCAAAAACCTTGTGGAGCATCTCTGCTTCAGCTTCTTCCACTACCCCCTCTTCCTTTCCTACGGAAATCATAGTGCGAAGCTCCTCTTCGGTAACCAGTGCCCTACGCACAGGCGTCCCTCCTACCAGCTTACTGAAGGCAGTGCCCAGCCACTCCAGCATAGCCACTGCTGGTGATAGCAACCACGACATCACCGTGATAGGAGTAACATATAGCAAAGCTATCCTTTCACTGTGCTGCGCAGCGGTAATCTTGGGTAGAATATCGCCTGTGATTAGAAGAATTGCCGTTATCACTACTGTGGCCATTAGCACCGCTACTTCTTCACTCCCACCCCATAACGATATGGCAATGGCGGTACCCAAAGCGGCTGCAGCGGTATTGACAAAGTTGTTCCCCAGAACTACAGTAGAAAGAAACTTCTCCGGTTTCTCTAATATTTTTGCCACCCGACCTGCTCCCGCTACCCCTACGCTTTCCAAGTGCTTTATTCTGATCCTCTGCAGGGAGATGAAAGCTGTCTCTGAGCTGGAGAAGAAGGCAGAGAGCACAATACACAAGAGAACCAAGACTAGATACAAAAGGTTGATACTATCCATGACTACCTCCCAACCTACAGGGTCTTATTTTAACCCACCATCCCATTTTACGCTGAAATTCCTTTAGAGACAAGAGTGTCGTAGCGTCGCCTCTCCTGAGGCGGCACATAATATCAATAGTCGCCAGTGCTACGAGATAATGCTGATTTTCCCTCCCCTAGCGGGAGGGAATTAGAGGGAGGGGGACATTTCACCCTCACCTCGACCCTCTCCCTTCGAAGGAGAGGGGATAAACTGCCCTTCTATTTCAACGACTGAGTTTATAACATCTGTTGTAAAATCATGAAGCAAGCTTTTGACTAATCCACTGATTCGGTGCTACTCTGAGGAACAAATCTTAA
>CAZNKW010000037.1:1218-2997 GCA_964573655.1 uncultured Dehalococcoidia bacterium | reverse complement strand
ATAGGAATAGCCGAGGAATCAGATGTGAGGGCCTACCTCAATGGTGTCGAGTACGATGAGATCACAGAATGGAGCATCCACCCCTATAGAGTGGAATACACACCTTACCCGGGTGATTCCGTACCCACAGCCCCCACCACCCAAACATTCTGGGCAGAGTCAGCACACGGCGCTGGAACCCAGACTCTGGAGTGGGAACCGGAGACAGGCAACTGGATGCTTGTGCTAATGAACGCTGATGGGTCTGCCGGTGTTAGCCTGAGCGGAGCTGTCGGCGTAAAGGTTCCCTGGCTATTTGGTATTGGCGTTGGATTTCTCGTTGGGGGGATAGCGGCGCTAACAATAGGCATCGTCATGGTCTACTTCGCAGTACGCAGATCGTAAAATAACAGAGGTCGGCAGAAAGGGGATCAAGTGGGTTTTCCAAAGGGTTTCGTCTGGGGTGCAGCAGCCAGCTCGTATCAGATAGAAGGTGCCGCCCATGAAGATGGAAAAGGGCTTTCCACATGGGACACGTTTTGCCAGAAAGCTGGAACCATCTGGAATGGTCAATCTGGCGATACCGCCTGTGATCATTACCACAGGTATGAAGAGGATGTAGGCTTGATGAAACAAATCGGTCTGCAGGCATACAGACTATCGATCTCCTGGCCCCGTGTGGTCCCACAGGGAACCGGGGCTATAAATCCAAAAGGACTTGAATTTTACGATAGGCTGACGGATAAACTACTGGCTGCTGACATCTCCCCTTATGTCACACTTTTTCACTGGGATTATCCCGATGAACTTTACCGCCGCGGTGGCTGGCTGAACCGGGATAGCTCTGATTGGTTCGCCGAATATGTCAAAGTGGTGGTGGAGAAGCTTTCTGACCGGGTCAAATACTGGATAACGCTCAATGAGCCACAGTGTTTCATTGGTCTGGGACACCAATTCGGATTTCATGCGCCAGGAGACAAGCTGGAATTTGCTGAAGTGCTGATAGCAGCCCACAACGCACTGCTGGCTCACGGTAAGGCCATACAGGCGATTCGCGCCTATTCCAAGATTAAATCCCAGATAGGTCTGGCATCTGTAGGGATTGTCAACGTGCCAGCGACAGACAGCTCTGAAGACGTCGAAGCAGCCAGACATGCCATGTTCTCTGTAACCAGCAAGGACTGCTGGAACAATACCTGGTGGACCGAGCCGGTGCTCTTTGGACGATACCCCGAAGATGGTTGGGAGCTATTCGGCAGCGATATCCCCCCAATTCAGGATAAGGATATGAAGACCATCTGCCAGCCCCAGGATTTCCTCGGAGTGAACATTTACTTCGGCCAGAGGACTCGCGCCAGCAAAGACGGTCAGCCTGAGGCTGTGCCATTTCCGGTCGGCCATGCTATGACGGCGTTTAGATTCCCGGTGTCACCAGAGGCGCTTTATTGGGGACCGAGGTTCCTCTGGGAGAGATACCAGCTCCCCATTGTTATCACGGAAAACGGCATGTCCAACATTGATTGGGCTTCTCTGGATGGCAAGGTTCATGACCCCCAGCGGATTGACTTTCTCCACCGTTACCTTCTAGAGCTGCAAAGGGCGTGTAAACACGGTGTAGAGGTCCACGGCTATTTCCAGTGGTCAATTCTGGATAACTTCGAATGGACGGAAGGCTATAAGGAGCGTTATGGGCTTGTCTACGTAGATTACCCAACGCAGAAGAGGATACTCAAGGACTCTGCCTACTGGTACAAAAAGGTTATTGCCTCCAACGGAGCAACTCTCGGTAAGCTATAGCAA
>CAZNKW010000037.1:0-1118 GCA_964573655.1 uncultured Dehalococcoidia bacterium | reverse complement strand
CCTTTGAAAAATGTCCTCACTGCAACCAGTGGCAGAATCTCTCTGGAGAAAGATTCTAGAGACTCCGGTAAGTGTTCTTCAAAGGTTCCCTCTTCGATCCATTTCTGTGTTCTGGCCCACATTTCTGCAATTTTCTTTTCCAGCATTTCTTGCCCTCCTTGTGCCTATTCTCTTGATAGATTTAGTCCTTAAGCAAGAAAATCCACTATTTCAGGCTGATTCAGAGCGAAACCCACCGATTCAGTTCATGTTGGTGGGTTTCGTTTCACTATACCCACCCTACGGTCTATCTGGCGATTTCTGGCAACTCAGGAGGAAACTCCACTTTGGCGGTGCCAGCACTGCAGCGGTCTATGCTACACATCAATCCTGGCATCATGTGGTAAGGGATGGTGACGAATAGTTCCTCTGCCTTGTAGTCTTGGTACTTCCGGGAGGTGTAGTCCATAAGACTGACGTTGATTTCCCCGGAGACCAAAGGATAGGCAATAACCATGTGGCATGTGGAGCCCGCTAGCTCACCCCGGGGTGGTTTACCATCAGGGTAAGTGGCCAGAGTGACCAGGCGGCATGCCTGCTCTGGGTTACAGAGAAAGACCACCAGATCAGGCATGAGTTCAGCCTTTTCCAGCGGGGAGAGAACGACGTATTTGGCTAGGCCCAGAGGTGGAGGCGAAGTCAAAGCCATTGCCCGATGAAAGGTGGCAATGGAGCAGAACAGCTTTTCCCCTTCCACCAGAAACTTCTTCACAATCTCATCTCCATCACCGGAAGGACGAGGGCCCAAGCCCAGATGCCAGATTCCTCCCGGGCAGGCGCAGCTTTCCTCGGTAAGGTTAATGATAGCGCCGGAGCGCGCTTTAAGAAGAGCTTGGCACACCGCGTGACGATCGGTCTCTGCTCCCGAAGCAGGGGTCATAGAGTAGGTGACAGCAATAGGGCTGCCCTCCAGCGCCAGCATCTCCTTCAACTTCAGCGAGTAGTCTTTCCAGGTATCAGGACTAAGCTCAGTCATTTTCTTGCACCTCTTGCGTCCATAGTCCAGATAGGAGATTATACTCCTCTTGCGCCAGGACATAAACCAAGTGGTCGTTTAGCAACTCAAATTGTCATTGCGA
>CAZNKW010000036.1:5658-8749 GCA_964573655.1 uncultured Dehalococcoidia bacterium | reverse complement strand
TGTCGATTTCCTGCCGCTTTTATGTCCACCACCGAGATTCGCCTTCTATCCTCTTTTTTCATGGCAATGGTGAGGTTGTTAGTGATTATGACTACATTGCTCCCATCTACAATCAATTGGGTATAAATCTATTTGTGGCAGACTATCGCGGCTATGGTTCGAGTGGCGGGGTGCCGACTTTCACTAGTATGGTGGCCGATGCGCATCACCTATTCAAGGGCTTCAGGGGAATCTTGCAGGAGGGTGGTTATGGCGGCAGGGTCTTCCTCATGGGGCGCTCTTTGGGGAGCATCTCCGCCATCGAGTTGGCTTCCCATTATGGGGAGAAAATAAAGGGTCTAATCCTGGAGAGCGGGTTTGCTAGCACCGTCAGGCTGATGACACGCTTAGGCTTCCCCAAAGAGCTCCTTGGCATAACAGATTTTGGGTTTCCTAATCTAGCTAAGATTCGAACTGTTACCCTGCCCACCCTTATCATTCATGCCGAATTTGACAGCCTCATTCCTCTCACTGAGGCGAGAGACCTCTTTGAGAATGTGGCTACCAAGGAAAAGCGCCTGGTAATCATTCCTGGGGCGGACCACAACACCATAATGATGGTGGGCATAGGACCTTACTTTAAAGCTATTGAGGAGTTTGTCTTCGCCTGAATTTCGATTACAGCTTGTTTGAGGTCAGGTGGGGCACCTGACACCCACGGTAGGGGGGATTTCACCCTCACCCTACCCTCTCCCGTCGAGGGAGAGGGATGTGGCAAGACCGTGTTGACGAAGCTCTTCTTGCTTGTGGGAAAGCCTTTTCAGGCTTGATAAGAAAGCATAGGCTGTCCGAGAAACTCTGTAGGAGTGTTTGTCCTCACCCCTTGTGGGCTCCCGCAAATTGGGGGGACAAACCCCGGGGAGATCCACTCCTACAAGGGGGAACTTTTTAGACAACCTGCCTACATCTACATCTTGGCGGGTCTAAAGCTCCGCACTACATTTTTAAGCGCCAGGTTTAAAAGCACTGCGTTTTTGAGCGGTCTCACATTATCCTCAACACAATGGGGGCTTTGCTCCATAGCTTTTCTAGCTGGTAGTATTCCCTTTCAAAAGGAGAAAAGATATGAACAATAATCTCACCCAGGTCGAGTAACACCCATCCCGAATTGGCATCCCCTTCGTAATGATGGGAGACAGCGGCCTCTTTTTTCAGCACCTCATCAATAGCTTCACGGATAGCCTCAATTTGGCGCTCACTTTCCCCATTACAAATAACGAAGTAATCAGCAAAGGAGCAGACCTTTCTGGTATCCAGCAGCACTACATCGGAGGCTTGCTTATCGGTGGCAGCCTCGACAATCCTCTTGGCTATCTCTATGGCTTCCAAAGGCACTTTACTCTCGCTTCAGCTCCGCAATCTCCTTTTCCACTTCTCTCAGCTCTTCTTCCAGGTCCTTTTTGTAGTCTTCTAGCATTCGAAGGTAAGCCTCTTTTCTGGGGAAGGGCCGAGGACCGAAGTAAAACATGAAAGGAGGGAACCCAAAGCGAAAGCCGCCATAGAAGCCACGCCGGCGAAACCACATGCCACTACCTCCTTACATCACCCGCTTCAGGCGAGGGTTGGGGGTGATTCCGGGTATTCTCCCCCGCTTAGCCACAGGCCTGCCTTCTACCTCATGGAGGTCAGCGGTGAAGTCAATAGGCCTAGCTCCGCTGATATAGCTCCCCACCCCAAAGGCATCCACAGGGGCTCGATTCTCGATAAAATATCTGATGCGCTCGAGGTCAATACCGCCGCTAACAAAGATTTTCACCTCTTTAAAGCCAGCCAGGTCAAGCCTGGCCCTGGTCTCTTTCACTAAGTCAGCCGTCACCCTCCCCCTCTCAGGCGGGGTATCTAACCTCACCCCCTGGAGGCGCCCCTTCATTGCTTGAGCTACTATTATGCTCTCTTCAGGCTCATCCTTGAAGGTATCCACCAGGGCGATGCGAGCCACCTCAGGGGGCATATGTTTATCAAAGGCAAGGGTAGCAGTAACTGTATCGCCCATAACTATAATCAGGGCATGAGGTATGGTGCCAGTGGGGTTGATGCCCACCAGCTTGGCGCCGGCGATGCTGGAGCAGCCAGCACAGCCCCCCACCATAGCTGCATAGTCCATCATCCCGGCTACGGTGGGGTGGACATGGCGAACGCCAAAGCTGATGATGGGAATCTCCTGAGCTGCCTCAACGCATTCCTTGGCTGCGGTGGCCCAGCCGCTGCACTGGGCGAGCATACCCAGGTAGGCAGTCTCATAAGCACCATAGCTCTGGTAGGGGGCGGTTATCCTGAGCACTACCTCTTTCCTCTCCATGGTCTCTCCTTCAGAGAGAGACCATACCTCCCGATTACCTTCGGGCAGCACCCTGTCCAACAGGGCATGGACCTCGTGCATACCGCAGAGGATTCCCGCCCGGCTGGGGAAGACCTCCATGGTGGCTACCGGGTTGACCCCTTCGTGCTTCAGGATCTCCACAGTGCGGACAAAGTAGACGTCGGCGGTCTCTCCAGACAAAACAGCGGGGGAGAGTTCGAAGTGAGGTGAGGGGACTTTTATTGGAGCACTCACCAGCTTGGCTCCCAGAACCTTTTCCATATGCTCCAGGGCAAACCTGTGCTTTGCCAGGTCAAAGGTAGCCACGCAGTCGACAGGGACCTCTACTTCGTAGTTACGATTCCGAGCATCAGACACCGTATGTAAAACACATATGTCAGTGCACACTCCGCAGACAATCAGTTTCTCCGGCTGAAGGGCTTTCAGCTTCTTTTCTAGAGTGGTATTAAAGAAAGCACTGTAGCGATTCTTATATATTATCTCCCCAGGGTATGGGGCAACCTCGGGGATAAGCTCGGTTTCTGAAGTGCCAGCGATGTTGTGTGGAGGCCACATCTTGAACTCCGGGTCGTCTGGTTGGTGACGGTCAATAATATAGAAGACCTTCGAACCTCGGGCTATTTCCTGCTCCAGCAGCCGCTGGATATGGGGGATAATGCGGCGAGCCATATCGCCGCAATAAAGGGGGTTACCCTTCTCCAGGAAGCCCCTCACTACATCTGCCACTATAAC
>CAZNKW010000036.1:0-5558 GCA_964573655.1 uncultured Dehalococcoidia bacterium | reverse complement strand
TAGTGCCTGAAGTGTCTCACCCCAGTAAAGACCATAGCCATATTATACTTGTTGGCGGTTTCAATAGCCTCTTTGTCTCTCACCGAGCCGCCGGGCTGGACTATGGCGGTAACTCCGTGCTCTCCAGCCAGCTCCACCCCATCAGGGAAGGGGAAAAAGGCGTCAGAGGCAAGAACGCTGCCCTGGGCACGCTCCCCTGCCTTTTTCAGCGCCAGCTCTACGCTTACCACCCGACTGGGCTGCCCGGCTCCCATCCCTAAAAGGGCATTGTCCTTGGCAATCACAATGGCGTTAGATTTAATATGCTTCACTGCCTTCCAGGCGAACCACAGGTCTTGTAACTCCTTTGCCGTTGGCTTCCGCTGGGTCACCGTCTGTGCCTTTAGCTCCCCCTCACTAACCAGGTCTGAGGTCTGTACCAGGAAGCCTCCCCGAACGCGGCGAAAATCGAGGAAGGGTTCAGCCGTGGCTGACTTCAGGGTCTCCGCCCCTGTAGCAATGAGCCTCATATCTCTTTTACGCTTCAGCAGAGCTAAAGCCTCCTCCTCATATCGGGGAGCAATAATGGCATCATAGTGGGTCTTGTCAATCTCTTTGGCAGCAGCCAGGTCAATAGCTCTATTGGAGGCTACTATTCCTCCAAAGGCAGCTACTGGGTCTCCGGCCAGCGCCCGCCGATAGGCTTCAGCTAGATTGGGATGGCTGGCCAAACCGCAGGGGTTATTGTGTTTAATGACGGCAACAGTGGGAGCGGAGAAGTCGCTGACCACGCCCAGTGCTGCATCCAGGTCGAGGATATTGTTAAAGGAAAGCTCTTTTCCTCCTAGCTGAGTGGCCGAAACCAGACTAAGCTCTAACCTTTTGGGCTTTTCCTCCGCATAGAAGGCAGCCTGCTGATGAGGATTCTCCCCATAGCTTAGCTCAGCTTGCTTCCTCAAGGCGATGGTCATCTCCTCAGGGAAGCCCTTTTCTTCACCTCTTAAATATTGAGCGACGGCGGTATCATAGTAAGCCACATGCTGGAAAGCCTTTTGGGCCAGCTTTCTTCTTGACTCCAGGCTGACCTCGCCTCGGCGTAGCTGCTCAAGAACAAGGTCATAATCTGCTGGGTCCACTACCACGATAACATCGGGGAAGTTCTTGGCAGCAGCTCGAATCATGGTGGGACCGCCGATGTCAATGTTCTCCAGGGCTTCCTCTA
The DNA here is from genome assembly GCA_964573655.1 of uncultured Dehalococcoidia bacterium. GTDB lineage: Bacteria > Chloroflexota > Dehalococcoidia > UBA2247 > RBG-13-53-26 > CAYWDP01. Next base: position 4,357 of record CAZNKW010000036.1, on the reverse strand, counting down.
AGGTAACCCTGGCCTTGGCTATGGTCTGGAGGAAGGGATAGAGGTTAACCACCACCAGGTCGATGGTTTGAATGCCTTTTTCAGCCAGTTGAGCCATGTGGGCGGTGAGATTGCGTCGGGCGAGGATGCCACCGTGGACTGCCGGGTGGAGAGTCTTCACCCGACCATCGAGGATTTCAGGGAAGTTGGTCAGTTCAGAGATGCTGTGCACTGCTATCCCTGCCTCTTTCAGCGTGTTTTTAGTGCCACCGGTGCTGAAGATTTCCACCTTTAATTCGGCTAACCCTCGAGCGAAATCCACCAGCCCTTTCTTATCCCAAACGCTTAGAATAGCTCTCATGCTTTCCCTCCATATAGGTTTATATCCCAATTAGTTTAGCTGCGGATACCCCCTCCGATACATCGGAGCTGCTAGATTATAATTATCCTCTCTTTGCCCAGTTGCTGCACCACTTCACCGATGAGCTTTGCTTCTGGTATCAACTGGCGCAGTTCACTGACATTGGATGGTGAGCAGAGGACTACCATTCCCATCCCCATATTAAAAACACGGTACATCTCTGAAGTGGCGACGTTGCCCTGCTGTTGAATAAGAAGGAAGATGGGGGGAATAGACCATAAGCCTTGATTGAAACGGGCGGTTAAGCCTGGGGGCAATATGCGAGGCACATTGCCTATCAGTCCCCCTCCGGTGATGTGGGCCATGCCTTTGACCAATTTCAGGGCAGGCTTGAGCTGGGGATAGTAGCAGCGGTGAGGCTCCAGGAGCTCCTCCCCCAGGGTTCTTCCCAGCTCCGGATAGAAGGCATTTAGGGAAGAAGGTTTGATTCCAAAAATCCTCCGCACCAGGGAATAGCCGTTGGTATGTAAGCCGCTGGAGGGCAATCCGAGGATGGCATCACCAGCCTTGATTGGGGGTTGGTCCAGGCGGGCACTCTTTTCCACCACCCCCACAATGAAGCCCACCAGGTCGTAGTCCTCCCCGGCATAGATACCTGGCATCTCTGCTGTCTCACCGCCAATAAGAGAGCAACCTACTGCTTGGCAAGCGGTGGCCACCCCTTGGACAATGCTCTCCACCCTTTCGGGGATAAGCTTGCCCATAGCAATATAATCCAGGAAAAAGAGCGGCTCAGCCCCACAGGTGAGGATATCATTGACACAGTGGTTCACCAGGTCAATGCCCACGGTGTCGTATTTTCCCAGGGCAGCGGCGATCTTCAGCTTCGTCCCCACGCCATCTACGCTGGAGACAAGGACTGGCTGGCGATAACCTTTGAGTTCAAACAGGCTGCCAAAAAAACCGATGTCGCTCAGCACCTCAGGTCGTAAGGTAGCCTGAGCATGTCTCTTAATGAGTTCCTTAGCTCTATTGGCTGCGTCAATATCTACTCCAGCGGCAGTGTAAGTTTGCCTGGCTTTATCCACTTTCTTTATGAGGAAAACCCCCTTCTAGAGATAATGCATTGCCTGAATTATGCGGTGAACTGCAGGGACTCCGACTTCGGTTCATTATTGAGGACTGGGCACTTCCTCTGGTAATGCTTCCAGGGCTAGCTTATCCATCTCTAACTGCACCGGGATGGGATAATCTCCAGTAAGACAGGCCAGGCAAAGGGTCTCCCTGGGCAATCCCACTGACTCTATCAGCCCCTCCAGGCTAAGATAGCCCAAGGAATCAGCCCGGATGAATTCTCTGATTTCAGGGACGCTCTTACGAGCAGCGATAAGCTCCCACCGTGTTGCCATGTCCACCCCAAAGAAACAAGGGTAGCGGATAGGGGGGGAGCAGATACGCATATGTATCTCCTTTGCCCCTGCCTTTCTTAATAAAGCGACTACCCGAGGGGTGGTGGTACCGCGCACAATGCTATCATCAAGTATCACCAATCGCTTTCCGGCCAGTATTTCCCGCAAGGGGTTGAACTTGAGTGCAACACCTAGCTCTCTAATCCGCTGGTCTGGCTCGATAAAAGTGCGTCCTACATAACGATTCTTAAGCAAACCTTCGGTAAAGGGGATGCCTGACTCCCGGGCATAGCTGATTCCAGCTATGGTGGCTGAATCAGGGACACCGATAACCATATCAGCCTCTACGGGGTATTCCTGGGCCAGCCTCCTGCCCATAGCTTCTCGTGCTCGATAAAGGAGCCGCCCGCCGATGGTACTATCGGGGCGGGCGAAATAGATATACTCGAAGACACATAAAGCATTCCTTTCTGGTTTCACCCCCAGGAGGCTTTTGATACCCTCAGAATCGATGATGACGATCTCCCCAGGTTCGACCTCGCGAAGGAAGCTGGTGCCAATATGGTCCAGGGCACAACTTTCAGAGGCCAGCACCCAGCCATTATCGAGCCTTCCCAGGCAGAGAGGACGCACCCCGAAGGGGTCACGAACACCTATCAAACAGTTATTGGTGAGGATTACCAGTGAATAAGCCCCTTGTAGCCGATGCATGGCGTGGCTGATTCTCTCCGTCCAAGTTTGCCCTGGTGAGGCGATGATAAGGTTGGCAATGACTTCAGAATCGGTAGTGGTGAAGAAGCGGTAGCCTTGTTCACTGAGCTCTTGACGCAGAGCCTCTGCATTGACGATGTTCCCATTATGCGCCAAGGCTATCTTGCCCGCAGCACCTTCCACCACTATAGGTTGGGCATTGGTGAGGCGACTTGACCCCATGGTGGAATAACGATTATGTCCAATAGCAATGGTCCCTGGCAATTGGCTTAAGGCGGCTTCAGTGAAGACATGGGATACCAGCCCCATACCGGTATGCACCCAGATACCGTCGCCATCAGTGGTGGCAATGCCGCTACTCTCCTGCCCTCGATGTTGAAGAGCAAATAAAGCAAAAAAGGTCAGCCGAGACACGTCTTCCTTTGGGGCGTAGACTCCAAAGATGCCGCAAGATTCGTGCCAGCTCACCCTTATATTCCCAGAGCCTCTCAAAGAAATTTTACACCTTTTCTGCCTCTAGGTCAATGTAGGGAATTAACTCATAATTTATTGTTACCGAAAGGAGTAGCCATCTACCCAAAATTTTTGTAGTTGCCTGATTTATCAGGCTCTTAGTTGCCCAATGAATTGGGCAACTACATTATTTAAAACGGTCTCTTTTTAAACTTCTCCTAATCTGATTCTAGGTCAATTTAACTCGCCCTCTTTTTAACCACTTTAAGGCGGTATCCATAGCTTCTTGGCTCAACCTCAGCTTATGCCCTCCTCCTTTAATTATAGCTATTTCTTTAGGTTCTCTTGCCTTCTCATAAAGGCGCCAGGCCTGGCTCACCTCCACTAAATCGTCCTCTTCGCCTTGCAATATCAATAAGGGTCTAGGGGCAATCTTGTCTATCCAATGAAGGGGAGCAGCATGATTGAAGCCCTTCAGCCAGCGGTCTGCAGAGGGAGGGAAATCCTTGTCCCTGATTATTCCGATGTGACGAAAGTGGTCAATCTGAGGCCTCCACCATTCCTGATCAGCGAGGTCACGAAATCCCGTGGGGCAGGCGCAGAGAACAACCTTACTTACCCTAGGATCATGGGCAGCCACATAAGCTGAGACGACGGCTCCCCCGCTAAAGCCCATGAGACAAAGACGGGAACTGTTTACCTCCGGGCAGGAGTATAGGTAATCGATAGCAGCCTCCAGGTCTTTCACCCAGCCCATGATATCAAAATTACCCCCGCTCGCCCCTGTCCCCCTGAAGTTAAAGATCAAGGTGACAAAGCCGGCAGTGCAGAACTTCTCAGCCAGTAGAGGATAACCCCCATCAGTGGGGTCCGCCGGCTTTCCAGAGGGGATGCCATGGCAAATACAGAGAGCAGGTATGGCCTTTCCACCCTCTTCAGGAAGGTATAATTCCCCCACAATATTGATCCCCTCCACTGTCAGGGAGATTCCCCTCTTTTCCATAGCTACACTCCCAGCTCAGAGCGAAGCCGAATGAAGTGGAGCAGGTTTTCTCGAACGATTATACCGAGGACTACCCTCTCCTCTACCACTGGCATTTGGTTTAGATCATGCTCCTCCATCCGCTCCAGTATGCTGAGGGCTTCCTCTTCGGGGCGAGCGCTGACTACTTTATCCGCCGGGGTCATCACTGCCCTTACTGGAGTGATATCCCAGTGAGTCTGAGGCACTGTCTTGATATTTTCAAAGCTTGCCATCCCGGCCAATCTTCCGTTCTCAGCTACCACAAAGTAACGGCGACCAGTGGGGAGGACATAATTTTGCACTAGGTCTTTGAGGCTGAGGTTAGGGGTAATGGCAATATAATCAGTTGCCATCACCGCCCGGGCAGTGAAGCCTCGTAGGGCTTCGCGTATCTCTACTTGGCGATAGCTGGTAGTGGCG